>JASLRT010000032.1 GCA_030743815.1 Candidatus Neomarinimicrobiota bacterium
CACGATGGGGCGTGATGACAGTGTGTGGGGACAGATAGGGGTCACCGTAAAGAGGGAAAGTACCGGTGTTATGATGGGTCCGCCAGCGGCGAGATTGTAGGCCGTGCTGCCGGTAGGGGTCGAAATGATGAGACCGTCCGCCGAGTAGGAAGTGACGAGCCGCCCGCCGGTGTAGAGTGAACACTTCATCAGACGGAAGCCTTCTCCTATATCAATGACGAGATCGTTCAGGGCGGTTACGGCTTTATTCCCATCGTCAATCTTTGCCGAAATCACCATCCTCGGATAAGTAGTATAGTTCCCTTCAATAACTGATTCGAGGCGCGAATAGAGATTCTCCACCGTCCCTTCCGCCAGAAATCCAAAGCCGCCCAGATGAACCCCCAGAATGGGCGTCTGGCGCGCGCCCACGGCCCTGGCCGCCGAGAGGATGGTGCCGTCTCCCCCCATAGCAAACAGGAAATCCAGTTTCAAGAAATCGTCCGCCGACTCTATAACGGAATAGTGATGGCTCTGCTTCTCTTGCCAGAGAGTTTCGATTCTCTGCGTGAGATAGACTTCCTGTCCGCGATCCTGAAGCCATGGCAGCACCTCTGGTAGAAGATCCCAGAAGGACTGTTTACTGGTGTTGGCCCAGATTCCGATGTTCATTACTTAGGATTCCAACTCGCTATCGTCTCCATCACCCTCATTCTGCGTCAAGACTATGATCTTTTTCTCTGCCTCCTCCAGCCTTGAACGGCACATTTTTGTCAACTCGGTTCCTTCCTCAAATAGCGCCAAACTCTCCTCGATAGAAATTGCGCTATCTTCAAGCTGTTTCACGATCTCTTCCAGCCGGGTCATAGCTTGCTCGAAGCTCATATCGCTCTTCTTTGCCATAATCAATTGTCCTTTTTCTGACAGATCAACTGCTGTCGGGACCGTCAGATTTAATCTTCTTTACGTCGGCCTCAATTTCGCCATCTGACATCAGAAGTCCAAACTTCTCGCCAATTTCGAACGATTCCACTTTATTCACCACCTGTTTTTGCGGCAGCTTATAGGCCACCGAGTATCCTCGCGCCAGAACGCTCCGCGGACTCACAGCCAAAAGCCGTTCGCTCATTCCCTGAAATCTTGATTGCTCCATACTGAGCACGAACTGTATCTGCTGCGAGAGCCGATCACTCATCTCGCCCAGGCGCTGCCGTTTCTGATCGATAAGTACGCCCGGCTGCTGGAAACCGTAACGTGAAGTGACGGCGTCCAACTGTTGCCACAAAGTATGCAGTCTTGACCGCATCGCTTCGCGCGACCGCCTGCCTGTCTCATCAAGGAAACTGATGATTTCCTTCTTTGACGGTGAAACCAGTTCGGCCGCAGCTGACGGCGTAGGTGCTCTCAGATCAGCCACAAAATCGGCAATAGTGAAATCTGTTTCATGTCCCACGGCCGAGATGACGGGGATAGGGCAGTCGGCCAGAGCTCGAGCCACCTTTTCCTCGTTGAATGACCACAGATCCTCCATCGATCCGCCACCCCGCCCAACGATGAGTACATCGACGCCTGCGGAAACCGTCAACTGTCTCACCGCTGCCACGATATCATCAGCTGCCTCCTCCCCCTGCACCTTGGTGGGACGTATGATCACCTCAACATGGGGTGAGCGCCGCGATAGCACATTCTTGATATCCTCAACCGCCGCTCCGGATCCCGACGTGACAACACCGACGGAAAAGGGGAAAGACGGAAGGGGCTGCTTTCTCTCGTCATCAAAAAGTCCCTCCTCAGCGAGCTTCTTTTTCAAAGCCTCAAAAGCGAGGTAGAGAGTCCCCAGACCGGCCGGCTCCATCTGCCGCACCACAAGCTGATAGACACCTCGTGCTTCGTAAACAGAGATGTCTCCCTGCGCCAGCACTTTCATCCCGTCTTCTGGGGTGAATCTGAGATACCGGTTGTGCCCTCTGAACATAACCGCCTTCAGTTCCGCACCTTCGTCCTTCAGCGTGAAGTACATGTGGCCCGAGGTGTGATGTTTGAAATTAGAAATCTCCCCTTCTATCCATACGGCTGGAAACGCCCCCGCCAGCAACGCTTTGATCTCGGCTGTAATCTGAGAGACAGAAAAGACCTGGGCTGAGGTCACCGAAGAACTCTCTATTAAATCGTCAATCATATGCCAATTCCCGGATCGAATGCCTCCTGATAAACAGCTACGGTTGCGGTGGAGACGGACTACCCGCCTTCAGCCAAGCCGAATACCAGAATGACGCAACCCGCAGTGTTGCAAGCTCCATCCTCTTCTCAGCCAGTTTCCCGCTCTTTCTATAAAGTATCTTCAGGTAAGGCGTCCCTTCAAGGGAAAAATCCAAGTCAGCAATCTTACCTCTTATATCCTCCGGCACACTTCTCCTCGCCCGGGAATCGGCCCTCAGGATGCGCTTATGACAGCGGTAAGACTCCCTTACAATCCTGAATGCCACTTCAACGGGTTCTTCCACGGAGAACAACTTGCCGTACGTATTCACCCGCTGCAGAAGATATAGATCAACCATATCTTTCTCCCACCGTTTATGAACACCTTCATTGCCGGTAAGCTGACCGTTGTGGTTATCAACCGTATGCAACGGCATGTGAATATCTGCGACGTAGTGCCCGAGTGCCGCGGCGGTGAGCCACGACTCTTCCCACTCACCCGCAGTGAACTCCTCTACGAGCCGATTGAAGTACGATTCGATGCGCCACGGGGCTGTCCCCCACTGTTTCACCTCGTCTGCGCCGTATTTATCTACCAGCAGCTGCCAGTCTCTCGGGATATTTCTGAAAGGGTAACGGTCATAGAGATCGGTATCAATAAAATGACCGTGCCTTTCTTCGGGGTAGTTCATAGGATCGAGACGCCACAGGTCAGGATCGACAGAATGGACGGAAACATAGTCCACATGTTTGCTAAAGTAGATACCTATCTCTTGCGGCAGCTGTTCCACAGCCCGGCGATTTATCAACTTGTGACCTTCGAATCCCCACCCCTTTATTATCCCGGGAATGAGCAACAGGGATAAAACAGCAACGGTACGGATGGAATGGATAGGGTTCATCCCCCGCAGGCGGTCAAACCAGCGGCTATTTGATTTTCTTTTTATGTCTGTTTCGGCGCAGACGCTTTTTCCGCTTGTGAGTGGAAATCTTGCGTCTCTTTCTCTTTTTGCCACACGGCATACAGATAATCTCCTAGTTCATGAGAGCATCGTTAACAGCTGCTCTGACCAGACCGGAAGCTTTAAAGGTAGGTACATATCTTTCAGGCAGATTGACGATCTCACCAGTTCCCGGGTTCCTTGCTTTTCTCGGATCCCGCTTCTTGACTCCGAAAGTACCGAAGCCTCTCAGTTCAACCCTGTCATTTCGTTTGAGGGCCGAAATAATAGTTGTCATAATACCTTCCATAACCGTTTCCGTCTCCACCTTGGTAAGTCCGGTGGCGTGGGCCACGGTGTTGACAATCTCAGCTTTTGTCACAGTTCTTTCCTCCATTCATCACTTGTTCACAAACCGATTCTATCCCTGCCGAATATAAATGACCAGCTTCTGACCTGGTAAAATAAAGTCACTATTCCTGATGTTGTTCCAGCGGCGTACCTTGCTCAACGGTACACGATATCTCTCTGCAATTTGACCGAGGGTATCCCCATAACGAACAGTATAAACTTCCTTGTTGAATCCCCCCTTGCTCCCGGTGGTCTGTTGCGCTGATCCCACGGGGACAGCCAGCTTTTGACCCGGAAAAATGTAATCGCCATACCGCAATCTGTTCAGCTGGCGAATACGCCGGGCGCTGGTTGCGTAGCGCATGGCAATGTGACCCAGAGTATCACCCTTTCTCACAATATACCTGGTGGTGTTTTGCCCGCCTGAAGAAGCAACAGACGCCATGATAGTGCGTGCGGAAGAGGGAACAGGAATGGTGAGCTTCTGTCCGATCTGGAGCCGGTGATAATTCCTGATTTTGTTCACAGAAGCAATATTGTGAGTAGAGACACGATATTTCTTCGCTATGTATGACAGATTCTCTCCCCTCTTCACGATGTGAACCTGGTACTGCGGCGCAAATCTCTGATTCTCATCTAAGGAATTAAAGGCGGCCACAAAGGTTTCTTTCTTGCCTTTGGGGATTCGCAAATTGTAGCTTCCGTTGGGTGGAGTGGCAAACTGCCGCAACTGCGGATTAAAGGATTTCAAATTTTCCACAGAGATTCCGGCGCATCTCGCCAGCACAGAAAGATCGGCGCTCTTCTCTATCTCAACTTCATCAAATTGCAGCGGAGAAGCCGTCGGCTGCTTGAAACCGTATTGCTCTGGATTTCTGGTGAGGATGGCCGTCGCCAGAAATGTCGGCACATGGTTGCGAGTTTCACGAGGCAGTGAATTGAGCCTCCAGAAGTCCTGCGTCTGGTGGAGACGAATCGCACGGTGGACGCGGGCGGAACCTGCATTGTAGGCCGCTAGAGCAAGATACCAGTCATCAAATTCGATAAACAGATCTTTCAGGTACTTGGCTGCCGATTCGGTAGACTTCACCGGATCGCGCCGTTCATCGATCCACCAGGTCCGCTCCAGTCCGTACAGCTTGGCCGTGGAAGAGATAAACTGCCACATTCCCACCGCATGAGCTCTCGAATAGGCTCTCGGATTCAGACCGCTCTCCACCATGGCGTGATAGATCAGCTCCTCAGGAAGTTCATTCTCATCGAGGATCCCCGTTATAAGATCCTTGTAGACCGGAAACCGTGCCAACCAATCATCAAAACTCGGCTTACCTCTAGTCTGGAAAAACTTGATTGCCCTCTCTACCCTGCTGTTGAGAACCAGTGGAATATGCCCGTCCCTGTCATCGATCACCTGAAACGTTGAGCCGTTGACCTCAATCTCGAGAGGTCGCAGATACTGGGACAACTCCTCCTTCAGACTCGCCATGGCGATGGGCGTCTCTGTTTTATCCACAGTAATGAAATGATTTTCATATGAAAAGAGGAGTGTCTCTTCAAACCGGTCATACTCCTCCTGGTCATCTTCGGACATCTCCCCCAGCTGCTCAGCCTCCATCAACATTTCGACAATCTTTTCGATGAGGTAGATTACTTCCAGCGAATCACCGTGCTGGTCGGCAATCATCGCTTCTGCATAGAGGCTCTTTACATCCGACAGAATAAGAGGGAAACGGTTGACTCCGTTGAGACTGCCGTTTTCATTGAGCGGAATGAGGTCAGATCCCACTCCTGTCTCTCCGGTCCCGACTGTATCAGATGCAGCATCGCCCTGATGAAACGCCGCAAGACAGACTGATGCGCTGACGACAATGGCCACACCCACTTGCTGTAGTATCTCTTTTCCGTACAACATTTCTCTAAAATCCGCGCGCGAACTTACTTGAAATGGAAACGAGGTGTCAACTCTTTTCCCCGCCAGCGTTTACCACGATTTTTTCGATGATTGAGCGTGTGGCCCGTCCCTCTAAGAGCGGAACCCTCACCACGCGCCCGCCCCAGGAAATCACTTCCGCTCCACCCACGATTTCATCTTCACCGTAATCCGATCCTTTAACCAGAACGTCAGGCTTCAACTTCGTCACGAGCAACAACGGTGTATCGTCATCGAATAGGGTCACGTGATCCACCATGGCGAGCGCATCGATGATGACAGCCCTGTCTTCCTCAGCGATAACGGGGCGTCCCGCCCCTTTCAGTTTTCTCACCGACCCATCACTATTGATTCCCACAAGGAGAACATCCCCTGCGGACTTCGCCGCTTTCAGCAGTTCAATATGACCGCGGTGGATCAGGTCGAAACAGCCGTTAGTGAATACAACTGTCTTGCCGTCGCCCTGAAGTTCAGCGGCGCGGGCGGCCATATCTTCATGAGTCAGAATCGCCACTTAACTCTTCAGGGGACAGAATTCACAAAGATCGGGGTGACAGTAACGCTCACGCAGGACAAGAAGGCCCTGCTGCGCCCCGAAGTTGGTCAGCACTTTGCGCGGCAGGAGGGAAGCAAAGTGGCGCCACAGTTGGGCATAGCTGTAATTAAGATTGATACTAAACCACTTCTCAAAAAGGGATGTGGCATAACTCTGCCTCTGCTGCACCCAGGCGCTGCGAAACGGCAGGATTACATTCCCGAGCCACTCCCCGCACCACCCCTTGCCGGGCAAGCTGTCGCCAAATCGATGCACAAGATCCTTTACACTGGGAGCAGAACCGTCGCACCACGGCCGCCACCCCGTCAGAAGATGAGATACAATAACAGCACCAAACGCAAGTCTCACCTCGGGCCTGGCCGCCGGACGAATTGATTTTCTATGCCACGCTTCTGGCGCCACCGCGGCTCCACTCTCCGCATAAGCTTGGGACAATTTTCCGTCGTTACATAACCCCGCCTGCACTTGCAGGACGGTCTCTATCTCTGCTACACTTCCACACCGGCGTAACTGCTGCAGCGACGTCCGCTGCGCAAGGTCAGCAAACTGACTCTCATTCCCCTTCAGCCCCAAGGCTCTAAAACTTGCGCGGTAGAAAGCCGCTTGTGGGGATCCGGCTTGGCGCTGCGCCGTCCCCATGTCTGAAACCTTACTGACCCATCTGCCGTAAGCCAGCGATTTGAGTCTATCTGTGATAACATTTTCAGCTTCTATTTCTCCCAGCTGACAGAGAGGAAGCGACACAGGCGCCCGCAGCGGGAGCTGTGCCACAACGGCCGGAACAGACAGTCCTGCCACGGTTTTTTCACGTTCATTGCCGCACTTTGCAATAAGATGCAGTATCACATTCTTGTAGCGGTGATCCCTGTGATGACCGTGCTCAGACCAGCCTCTCTCCCGCAGATGACATTCAATATCTCCCGTCAGGAGTTGTGACCCCAGCAGCACGGTGGCCCCCCTGATATCGGGACCGTCGTAAGGATTGACATTGCCGGCATCGAAAACGTAAACCGGCACAGCATCAGTGGTAGACAGGCGGCCTGTACCATTGGCAAACCACCACTTTACAATCTCGTCCTCAGATCCGTAGACGGAAGGAGCAGGAGAAGAGATAGAGGAGCGGGTTTGGAGCGAAGGAGTAAAGAAAATCACGCCGTTGCCGTACCCGATTGTGGTGCGTTGTCTGCCAGCCAGCCGTTCTTAAGAGAGACAACTTCGGTTCTCACATGGTCGGCAAACTCTTTCTTGCTCTTACCTTGCCAAAGACTGGGATCGATAGGGCGACCCAACCGCATCTCAACTTCCCCCTCTTTCAGCCATAGAGATTTCTTTGCCAAGACGTCTCTTGTGCCACACTGTGCCACCGGAACAACGGCCATACCGAGATCTAGTGCCAGTCCGAGCCCCCCCTTTTTGAACTGATGGATTTCACCATCAGGACTTCTGGTCCCCTCGGGAAACAGGATAATTGAACGCGGGTTTCTTGCCAGAGAATTCGACGCCTCCTTGAGCGACACTACGGCCCGATTACTATCATGTCGATCGACGAATATGTGCCTAGCACCCATCATGGCCCAGCCGAGAATAGGTACTTTCTTCAGCTCAATCTTGGCTATGGATACAATATGATAAGGCAGCAGGCCAAAAACAAGGGGAACATCGAAAGAACTCTCATGATTTGAAGCAAAGATGTAGTTCTCCCTTCGATCGAGATATTCAAGCCCGGTCACCCGGTAGCGTATGCCGCTCACCACCAGCAGAATCATTGCCCACAGCCGTGCCAGTTTAGCAATCATTTTACCTCTTAAATCGACTATACCGATAACGATAGCCGTAGTTCCCAGTACCGTTGTCACCAGAATGTAGACTACTATGAAGAGAACAGCCTGAAGCAATGGGTTACCCTATCGCTTTTCCGGAGACTGAACGAAAATGAGATCTCATCTCTACCTATTTCAGAACAGTGAAACCTGTGTAAGGCTGAAGCGCCTCTGGGATCATGACGGTCCCCTCTTCCGTCTGGCAACTTTCCAATAGAGCCACCATCAACCGGGGGGTAGCAACCCCCGATCCGTTGAGAGTATGGACAAACTCCAACTTCCCTTCTCTGTTTCGATAGCGGATGCTGGCCCGACGCGCCTGAAAAGATTCAAAATTGCTGCAGCTGGAGACTTCCAGCCACCGCTCTTCGCCCGGCGCCCACACTTCCAGATCGTAACATTTTGTTGCGGCGAAGCTGAGATCACCTGAACTCAGAGATACGACGCGGTAATGAATTCCCAGCGCCTGCAGTATCGATTCCGCGTCTTCAGTCAGAGATTCCAGCTCGTCGTAGGAATTGCCACCTTCCACCAATTTAACTAACTCCACCTTGTTAAACTGATGCACCCTCAGCAGACCCCGTGTTTCCTTGCCGTATGAGCCGGCTTCGCGCCGAAAACAGGCAGAATAAGCAACATACCGGATTGGCAGCTGGTCACAGGAAAGAATTTCGTCCCGGTGAATATTGGTGATGGGAACTTCAGCGGTGGGAATGAGGAAGAGATCGTCCTCAGTTGACAGATACATATCTTCCTCAAGCTTCGGCAACTGACCCGTAGCTTCGGTGGCGGCGCGGGAGGCAAGAAACGGCGGAAAGACTTCGCTGTAGCCGCGGCTGGCGTGGTGTTCCATCATGAAGTTTACCAGTGCACGCTCCAATTTAGCCCCCTTGCCCATAAACAGTGGAAAACCTGAACCTGATATTTTCGATGAGCGCTCGAAGTCGAGAATCCCCAGGGAGCGCCCCAATTCAAGATGATCAGCCGGCTCGAAGTCCATATCAGGTGGTTCACCCCACATCCTCACTTCAATATTAGCAGATTCATCTGCGCCGACGGGGACTGACGGGTGAGGAAAGTTGGGAACCCAGCGCAGCAGTTCATTCAATTCTTCTCTCAAATCCTTGAGAGCTGCATCTTGCGTCTTGATGGTTGCCGAAAGGTTCTTCATCTCTCCTACAATATCGTCCGGATCGCCGCCCGCCTGCTTGAGTCTACTGATCTCATCGCTGGCCCGGTTACGTTCCGCCTTAAGAGACTCAACTTCCTGTATTATTCCCCGGATCTCAGCGTCCAATTCCAGAATTCGCTCAACATTGACAGATTCTCCTTTTTGAGAGACGGCGGTCCTCAGTGCATCGGGATCGCGGCGAATTCTCTTCAGTGAAATCATGGACAGTTATTATGCTTTTATGCTTAAGATAGTAGACCTTAAAGTTAAGTTCCAGCGTGCGAAATTTCTATCCCATTTGCTGTGACGTGGCGGAACAGTCTCTCCACCCTGAAACGGGATATCAGAAGCCGAGAGATACTTCCACGATTCCATCCAGCTTTGACCTGTTCTGTCGCTGCAGGGAAGATAGAGAAAGATGCTGATCCCAAATCTGATAGGAGAAGTCAAATCTGATGCGTATTGGACGGGAAGAGAGAAGATCACCCCGGAGACCCAGGACTGTTTTTCTTTCTGCAGCACCGCTGTACGTCCGGTAGAGAAAGTCGATTCTCTCTCTGTTATACTGGCGCTCAACTGTCTCTTCCGTCACTTCCCCCCGGCGTGAAATGACACTATAAAGCTGAAACCACAACTTGTCCGACGGCGCCGCCTCCACCCCCAGAAAGAACGAATCCGAGTTGGGACCTGACCAGAAGCCCAGCGGATAGCCGTGATGTTCGAACGTGTTGATCTTACTCCGGTGGACATAGACGTACGGCGACAGGTGGGTGTATTCCGCCCGCAGTAGAGGGACCGACGACGGAAACAGCGGCAGTAGGACGGTGACCCCTACCTGATAGGCCAACCAGTTGTGGCTCTTCTCTTGATTGAAAGTATTCATGAAATCCCACTCATCCAGAAAAAGAGAACCGTACAGGCGCCCCCTGTTCTTGCCGATGGCCTCAAAATCGAGAAACATCTGCAGGTTGTCCGAGTCACTCAAATCGTGCTGAGCAGACCAGTAGAAAAGGAAGGGGAGCATATAACTCATCTCGACACTCCTACCACCATAAATTACTGACTCACCAAAGCCGAGGCGGATATTTTGACGCAAGAAAAAATCGAGTCGATGCGCCACACTGTATTTCCTGATCATGGGGAGCCCCCCTTTGACAGGATGCAGTTCGAAATATGTGGAGTCCCTGAAGGTGGAATTGAGGGAGCCGTGCATAAAGGAGAACAGCCACCTGTCGCCAAACCGATGCCTCAGGCTGAGCAGCGGAAAGCTGGGCGCCTTGTCCGATAGCCAGAGCTGTCCGGAATATCCCGTTCCCCAGATGGGATTACTTTTGGCAAAGGTAATTTCGCCACCGGGATGGATTAGATGGACGCCGGCATCGCCTATATCGTATTCCACCCAATTGGAATCACTGTTATGGAAGCTTTCTCTTCCCGCCTCTTTTTGGCGGCTGAAATCGTACTCAAATGGCGAGAGAGATTCAGCACCTACCACCGAATGTTTTTCGAAACGCATCCAGGTGACTAATCCGAGCCGGGTAAGAAACGGAAGCCGGTAGTGAGCCGCAGTAGTAACGATGGGTGCAGCATCCACGGTAGCCCCCTCTGTTCTCAGATCACCGCCATTCAGTGCGGCGCGTACTCTGATCTCAGGATACCATTTCAGCCGTTCCTGCCGCAACAACTTGTCGCCGGCAACTGACGTTATCAGTCCAGGACTACCGTCAGATAGTGACTGCCGCCACTCGTGATCGAATCGGCTGGAGAGGTATCGATCCGCAACGCCTGCGACAATCGCGTTCCTCTCGACTGAATAGAGATTGACGGCATTCGAGCGAATCATCACCTGTCCCGCCAATTGAAGCGAGGAGAACCACGTCATCAAGAGAATAAGTTTACTGAACTGTTTTTGCTTGAGAATTGACAGCATCTGTCGGCACTGGCTCCACAAATGGGGCTGGATGTGGAAAAAGCTATTGCGGGTTACTGTTTTTTCAAAAAGGAAATTGAGGCTGACTTGCGGCTTCAGAATGGAAGAATCTAACGCCCCCGCCCCAGGAACATTACCCCTACAGTCCGGATCATGACAAGAAAATCGAGAGTTAGACTGTAGTTCTCAATATAGGCGAAATCGTACTTCAGTTTCTGACGTACATCATCCAGCGATGAATCGTAAGAGTGTTTAATCTGCGCCCACCCCGTGATGCCGGGTCGCATCTTATGCCGCCGGTAATAGAAAGGAAATTCATCCATCAGTTTCTGTACAAAATAGGGGCGTTCCGGCCGCGGGCCTACAACACTCATATCACCCTTCAGGGCGTTAATGAATTGAGGAATTTCATCCAGCCGGAAACGTCTCAAGAATCTTCCCATACGGGTAACTCTGGGATCATCGTGCCTGGCCCAGACCGGACCTGTCATCGATTCAGCATCTTTCACCATAGAACGAAACTTGTACGCGATGAAGTGTCGACCTTCGAATCCCACCCTCTCCTGGCGGTAGAAGATCGGTCCGCGTGAATCGATCTTAATAGCGAGGGCAAAAACAACCCAGACCGGGGACAGCGGTACAAGTACGAGGAGCGCTATAACAATATCTATCACTCTTTTCAATATCTTTCCCGGAAACGAAATAACCTCCGGGTGAATTTGCACAAGCGACACACCTTGAATCTGCTCCGTCTTTGCCAGGCCGCTCACTACCTCGTACATGTCAGGTATGATCTTAAGCGATACGGGGGCACCGTTGGCTATAGTGATAATATCCAGCAGCTTATCGTGGTTCGGCTTTTCCAGCGCTATGACCACTTCGCTCACATGATACCGCTGAATGGCCTCTTCAAGAGACTTGATCGACCCCAGTACAGGTCCCTCATCCACTGCTG
The DNA here is from genome assembly GCA_030743815.1 of Candidatus Neomarinimicrobiota bacterium. NCBI lineage: Bacteria > Pseudomonadati > Fidelibacterota > Fidelibacterota bacterium. The sequence continues at coordinate 11,833 of JASLRT010000032.1, forward strand.
TTTTATCTCCATTCTCATCGGGCGTCATAAACCCCACAAGGTTGTAGCCGTGAAAGCCGTTCTCAAGTTGCAGGGCCACTCTTCTGGCTCGCTCATTAATCCCCACCACGAGAGTGTTTTTCCTGCCGTAACCTTTGCGCATCAGGATCTTCTGGATCTGCCGCACCACAAGTCTCCCCAACGTCAAACAGACAATAAAGAAAAACCAGTATTGCAATATTGCGCTACTGGGGATTCCTTCAGTCACGGGAAATAATTCGTTGCCGATAACAGAGACTACGGCAATAAACAAAGTAATTTTAAAAAGAGTCTGAATCTCCTCGAAGCGCGACAGCGTAGGATCGACGCGATAGCGCCCATTGAGGTAGAAAAGGGATACCCAAACCGTCTGCAACAGTAGGAACAGTAGCCAAACGGTGGTGGCATTAAAGTCAGCCGCAAAGTGCAGATAAATCGTTTGCGAAAACGCCAGCCAGCCGGCAACGCCATCCACAAACAGCAGCGTGACAACCACCAGCCAGTATTTATAGTTCCGCTTGAAATCGAGATTCAACATGGCTCTATAGACAAAAATACGGGTAAATAATAAAAAACCGAATGCGCTGGATCACATTCGGCATCTCAAGGAGCGTCTTGTTCATCGGCTAAAGGTCTGTTTTCGACTATCTAATGTCTGCTTTTAACTGAAAACCCTTTAGCAAATGTCTATAAGCACTCCTCCTTTTTGCTCAATTTAGTTGATATATGAACCGTTGTCAAGAGTTTTTGCTTTCCTTTGCGACAGTTATTTCAGCCGCTGAATAGTCACTGGTGTTCTTTCAGTATGGCCGCAATCCGTTTTGCCGCCTCACCGTCCCACAGAGGCGGGATCTTGCCTGTCTTGCCATCGCCTGAGAGTATCTTCCCTGCCTCCTCCTTAAGCAGACTCATATCACTGCCTACAAGGGTATTGGTCCCCACGGTCACCGTCACCGGCCGCTCACTGTTCTCCCTGACTGTCAGACAGGGGATACCGAGATATGTGGTCTCTTCCTGTATTCCACCCGAATCTGTGATGACACCAGCGGCATTTTTCTCCAGGGCGATAAAGTCAATGTAACCGAGGGGGTCAAGGAGTTGAAAGTTTTTCCCTTGCGATAGTTTCGAACCAGCATCAGAAATCCTGTCAGCGGTTCTTGGATGGACAGGAAAAAGGACCGTTACTTCCTCACTTATCTCGGCGAGCGTTGCAATGATCTTCTTTAATTTGCCTTCGCTATCTACGTTTGACGGCCTGTGCAGTGTCACCAGCAGATAGGGAGCTGACGGAATCTCGACTTTCGCTTTGGCGATGGCCCCTTCAAGAGAAATGAGTGTATCTATCATGACATTGCCCACACAGTGGATCTTCTCAGGCTCAATACCCTCTCGCAACAGGTTCTGGTCACCATCTTCTGATGGTGTGAACAGCAAATCCGCAATCTGATCCGTAAGGACGCGATTTATCTCCTCGGGCATACTGCGGTCGAAGGATCTGAGCCCAGCCTCTACGTGAGCGACGGAAATCGTCTGCTTAGCACAGACAAGGGCAGCCGCCAGCGTAGAGTTGACATCACCGTAAACCAAAACCGTGTCCGGCTTAAGCTCCATGATAACCTCTTCAAAGGCGAGCATGACGGCCGCAGTCTGAACACCGTGCGTCCCCGAACCGACACCGAGGTAGTAATCCGGCTCAGGGAGTGCCAAATCGGTGAAAAACAGTTCCGACATATTGACATCATAATGTTGACCGGTATGGATAAGAATCTGACGGCAGCCGATCTCCCGGTCGATAGCTCGCCAGACAGGGGCAACTTTCATGAAGTTAGGCCGGGCGCCGACGACGTGGACAATTTTCATCTGGATTGCCTACCCGAAACCGACAGCAATACAGTCTCCATTTCCCTGGCCAGGTTTCTCCTGTCGAAATGTTTGCACACATAGCTGTAACCGTTGTCACCGTACTGTTCAAGGACTTTGCCATCATGCCACAAATCAGTGACTGTTTGTGCCAGTCTCTCCGAGTCCCCGGCAGGAACAACCACGCCACCACTTGCCTCTTTGACGAGTTCAGCCGGTTCACCACCGGCTATCAGCGCCACCGGCTTTCTGCAGCTCCACGCCTCCATCAGCTTGGAGGGAACGGCATCAATGAGTTTACCGCTCACAAGGGGGACCAAAACCAGGTCGGAAGCAGCAAGAATGGCCGGCACCGTTTCCCGCGGCTGACTGGAAACAAAGGTTACGTTCTCCAGAGCCAATTCAGCGGCTCTCTTAATTAATGCGTTGCGCTCCACACCGTCGCCAACGATAAGGAAATGAATGTTACCGTTATGACGGAGTCTATCAGCCGCCGCCACTATGACACCTACCCCCTGGGCGATGCCGATGAGTCCCGTGTATGCCGCCACGAAGCACCCCTCCAGATTGAACTTTCTTCTCCAATCTGTCGCTCTCCGCGTATTAATCATGTCAAGATCGACGCCGTTGGAAACTAGAGTAATCTTCTCGCGATCTACCCCTTCAAGAGCAACCTTTTGACACTTGCTCCGTGTCACCGGCGTCAGATGGCTTGCCTTCCGGTAGAGCAGGTGTGCCACTTTACGGGCGATTCTGACGAAGAGATCGGTTGATCTAAATGCACCTGAATCAACTGCAACATCGGGCCAGAGATCACGGATATCAAAGACAAAAGGGATCCGCCTGATGCGTGAGAGGATGAGTCCGGAAACTCCGGTGAATAAGGGTGGTGATGAAGCCAGAATAACGTCATAACGACGTTGAAGAGTGATACCAGTCAAGATCGATGAAACAGCAAACGAAAGATAGTTGGACAGGCGACCGAAACTGTTCCGGTGTGAAGAGGCGTGCACCCAGGTTCTGATAACTGTCACCGCCTCCATCTCCTCCCTCAGTCTAACTTTTCTTCTATAGGCACTGGCCATGACGCCGGCCGGATAGTTGGGAAAGCCGGTGATGACGGTCACGTGGTGCCCGTAGTTTACCAGCCATCGACTAAGACCGTGAATCCTCGCCGCGGCACCACCCATTTCAGGAGGATAATAGTGGGTCAGAACCAGAATTGTGAGCTTTTCCTGATGCACGTCGTCATCCGAATGTGTGGCGTGAAATTTTTCACTTTACGAGTCTCACCGGGTTGCAACCATCTTTGCGGCAGAATTGAGACAGAACTTATCCCTGAGCGGAAATTCCCGCCAGAGAAATTATGCCATTGATTACAGTTAACATGTTAATGAAGGGGGCGTTTTCGCCTAGAGTATCAGCGTGCACATGGCCCGCACACCCGTATGCGCCGAATCAAATGAGATGGCCGTCCCCTCTCTGTTCCAGCGCGGATGAAGGTCACAGCGGACATCATGACGGTATGCGAAGGGTGACCGCAGCCGGACCAGGTCAGACCGTTTCGCCTCAGTTATGTCATATAGAATCAACCGTTGTGACCGCGTCCGATCAGGATAGGTATCAGTTACAAAGCTTGCGCCGTCGGGAGAGAACTGCGGATGACCATCGGAACGGAACTGGTCTTGTCCAACAATTGTGTATTCATCACTCTGATCACGAAACAGATAGTAGTGGCTACCGTCCCGCTCGGTGAATGCATACGCCATGATCTTCTGGTCATCTTTCCAGGCGACGTGTGTAACGGTACCGTCAGTGGGAAATACAAAAAGGTCATGGCCGTCACAATCCGAAGTGAACATCCTTGTGTAGGTGACTCCCAGCGGCGTCAACCACCTGTGGTAGAAGGCAAATCGTTTCCCTGAGGGAGAAAAGAGACAGTGAGAAAAGTAGTGATAGGCACCCTCCATACTGGGAAGCGGATCCGTGGCGGCCAATTCGCCCAGCGTGAACAGTCTTACAGCTTCGCCTGTCTGAGTGTCCATCAGAAAGAGTCCATCCTCATCCGGCGCAAGGTGATTAGCGTGAAGATCTTCGCCGTTGGCATAACAGTACGCAGGAGCACTCTGCTGAAGCCTGACAAAACTAAAACTGAGGGCTCGCGTTCCGTCAGGAGTGAGAGCCGCCACCGGACGGGAAAGTACGCGCACCGGCGCACCCTGCATATCCACAATGCGGGCTGTATGAAAACCGTCTTGCAGATTATTGAAGAGGATGGTATCAGAATTGCCGAACCACTGCAGCATCGACCCCTGCTGCCAGTTCCACGTTCGCGTCCGGCCAACCTTCTGGAAATCCGTCTGATCGCTGCCTGAAAAATAGCCTACCTCCACGCTGTCATCGGGCCCCGGCATCCTGAGCGGATCTTCAAATCTATGCGCCAGCAGTGCGCTGTCGTCATGCGACCATGGACACTTATCGTGGAAGCCGTAATAGAATCCTTCACGAACCACTATTTCATAATCCGTCTCAAGAGATTGTACCGGGAAAAGAGCAAACAGTCGCTGGTAACTATCAACGAGAACTCTTTTCAGGCGCGGGTGATATTTTACCCGATTGTATATGAAACGCTCAAGACTGTTCATTCCAGGCGTCCGTTATCTCTTGGCCACTGTAGATCAAGACGTTCTGTCCAGCGTCCACACTCCTGGTGGAGAAGTAGTAAGTATCCTGACTGTAATCCGGTTCGTAAGACGGAATCTTGATAACAGGATAGCGGAAGTATTTGACAGGCAAGCGATCTTTCCTGAACGAGGTTAGCAGTTGCCAGCGCGATCCACTCCTGGAATACCACAGGTCAGCACGTTTGAGACGGTTCACCTGACTCGGTTCATACGCTGTGGTGACAAACATCCACTCGTTAACCTGACCTGCATAGAGAGCGCTGCCGGTCAACGGATGCACCTGTTGAACCTCCTTAGACTCATGAGAATAGAACTGAATGAAGTTCGGTTCAAGTTCACTGTCTGTCGGGATGATCAAACCTTCCGCTGTAGGGATAACAGAAACTGCCCGGTATGCCTGCCTGCCGTGCAAAACGGGGATCACGCTGGACAAATCTCCCGATGCCCAGATACCCGATTCGGCATCTGAATCGCCCGTGAGAATCCAGTAGTGATTTCTGAATTCATCGAAAACGATGTTATGAATATGACGCACTTGCCCGACATCGAAAGTAAAGGACTGTCGCCACGATTTCCCCTGGTCGTCAGATTGATAGATATGTGCACATCCAGCCTCTCGCGGCCTCACGTAGTCACCCCACGCAACACCTCTTGACGGATCATGGAAAACGTTGAGCGGCGTCCGGCAAGTCTTAATCAAATAGTCGACCATAATATGCCCGTCTCTCACTTTCAGGATGCGACCGTCAAAGAAGATCAGCATCGACCCATCATCCAGTGCAAGGATATGACTGACCTCCAGCCTCAGCAGACGTTCGAATGGGCCCCTGTTCAACAACCGCTGGGATACGCTTTTGTGTTTCAGAGAGAAGAGTTCTTCAATGGTGGAAGATCGGTGGCTGTAGAGGTAGACTCTGTTCCGCCGCGAAAGAATCGCATCTCCATTTATAGTGACATAATGCACTGAATAGTTGTGCAACACCTTCATGGGTTACGGGAACTCCACCACACATAGATAGATGAAGCGACGGCAACGACTATGCTTACTCCGCCAGCCAGCACCCGCTTTACCAGACCGATCGACGGATTACTCACACTGTAGTCGTAATGACTGAAGGCGGCACACACATTTTTCTCCACAAGCGCCACTTCCCACGCCGTCAAATCCTTCTCCCACCGTCCCACACTCGACCCCGTCAAAGGAGCGAGAGTCTCTTTCTTCCACTGCATCTCCTCCGCCGAAACAAGCTTCCGCGCCGACTCGGTAAAATCGAGCATACCGCTTTCGTAGTCGACGTTGAGCAAGGTACAGATGCTCCGCAGCACTTCCTCAGTGGAAGTGGTCAACTGTTCATACGCTACTTCTATCGCGCGGCAGCCAAATATTTTTATCTGCCTGTGCGCCAGCTTCAGCTGAACCGTGTTCACAAAAAGATGATTGTAGATCGATCGGTTTTTCGACCACTGAGCTTTTTTCCTGGAAAGGAGAACATCTCTTGGGTCTCTGTAGAGATGAATAACTGAAGCTTCTGGAAACAGGCGGTGCAACTGCGGCAGAAATTCAATGCTGCGCGGGTCCTTGTCCCCTATGATCACTTTTTTCTCTTTCGCCAGCCAAGTTCGCAGAATCTTGCTATAAATGGCGAGCGAAACGGGTTGACCGTCAAACTCGATCTTCCCGAGAATTTCACTCAGATCCAGGCCCAGCCGCGTCAGCCAGCGGTCAGACAGGAGAAGCTGTTTGAGCGCCTGCTCACCTTTGCCTTTTCTCAGGACTTCCAGTGCATTTGTCATCAGAAAGCGGCGTAAGAAGTTTATCTCGGGAAGGAAGGCGATTTTTGAGTGCGTATTCAGCATCGCCTGAAGCAGAGAGGTACCCGACCGGCCAACACCGACAATAAAGACCAAGTTGTTGAAATCTGACTGTTGTTCGGAGGATTTATCCACGGGAAACGATCCTTAAGCTTTTAGCGTTAAGTTGTCTGTTGCGGTCCGGCTACCAATCTCCCACAAGAGGGTTGCCGCTCTCTCTTGCCATGTATGATGATTAAGCTGTTCTTCCCGGGCACACTCACCCACTGTCTTTCGCTCCGCGCGATTATCGACTGTGCTCGCCATAAGAGATACCAGCGAATCGAGATCGTGAGGATTATACAGATAGGCTGTCTTGCCGTGTTCAAGGATTTCCGGTATTTGACCAACCTCAGCCGCTAGAACAGGCACACCGTATGACATGTATTCGAAAAGTTTGATGGGGGAGGTGATCTCAGCCGCGCTTCCGGGTCGGGAGGGGAGCACAAAAATGTCGCTGGCAGGGTTAAAGCGACCTTGCAGGTTATTCTCGTTAAACCTACCGTGGAGCCGGATGGCGTCATCTTTTTTGGCAAGGCTTTCGATAGTATCTGCAAGCTTGCCCCCGCCCCATAAATGTAGCTCTGTATCTGGTTTCGTCTCTTTAAGTCTCAGGAAAGCTGAAACTAGAAAATCAAAATCGTAATAATTATGAAACTGACCCAAATAGATGAAGCGGACAGGAGCGTTATCCACGTTGTCAGCGAGCATGTCCAACCGTGAGGCATCTGAAGCGTTGGGAACAACAACAGCAGGGACTGTCAATCCCCCTGCCAATAGATCACCTCGGAGATTCTCGGATACCGCATAAACAACATCAAAACGGTTGAGAAGACCAATCTCAATCTTGAGGATCAATGCTCTGATCAGCTGCGGCAGGGCAGCGTATTGATGGAAGGCGAGACTGTTCACCTCAAGGACCAGGGTGTGATTATCAAGCAAGCCCCGCGTCATCAAAAGCTGCAACAGTATGTTGCCGACAGCATATCTCGTGATAATCAATTTACCATCGCTGTTTTCAAGATGCTTTCTGAGGCGACGGTACAGTTTCAGTGGCCAGACGAGTCTTGAGATAATTCTCGCTTTCCGATTTGGTGCCCCGACCTCAACGATCTTGATCTCACGCTCCAGTCGAAGCTGAAACTGTGCCAGCCCCGGCCCCGATATCATTGTCACCCTCAGGTTGTTGCGCACCAGACCATTGCCGAGGCCGATGGCGTGCGTCACTCGCCCTCTACCGCCCTGACTGAAAAAATCAATCTTGGGTAATAGATAGACAGCTGATTTGAATCTATCCACCGTTGTGTCCATTTTAAGCACGCACTCGAGGCCCAGTATTCGAGAATCGATTTTCGGCCGACGCCTCATCCGCCTTTGCCGAAGTCATTGCCATGGCAAGCAACAGAAGGAAGCCACGATTGTTATTAAGATCACCAGAAAATTGCGCCGCAAAGAACATCACCAGCAGTGCAACCAGCCAAAGTGACGTCTGGATCGAAAAGCCCTGGTGCGGTCTCGAATTCAGGATCGTCCTCGCTGCCAGAAGAAGAAATGTGAAATATGAAATCAGACCAAACAGACCCAGTTCAGCCGTCACTTCCATGAACATATTGTGGGGATACCACTTGAAATCGCGCCAGATGAAAAGGGAACTGAATCCACCTGATCCTATGCCGAACAACATGTGTCGAATATCCGCAAGAAACGATGCTATGGACATCTGCCAGAACTCCAGCCGCATGGCGATTGTACTCATCCGTTTTACGCCGCCGGTAACCACGACAACGTCACCTTCAAGCACCTGAAGGTATCGCATCGTGAGGCTCTCAGGTAGTAACAGCAATAATACCAGAACTACCCCGAAAGCGAGAAGAGAATATAATAGTAGTTTCAATCTTCTTTGGGGTTCAAAAAAAACAGTGTACACCACTACACCCAGAAAGAGGCTCAGCAGCGGCCCCCGTGAACCGGTTGAGACGAGTCCTAAAAGAGTAATTAGAAGCAAGGGAATCCATGATAACTGAGATAGACCACCCTGGCGCAAAACAAGAACGATCAGCATGGAGGCAAGAATGGCCAGATTGCGGCTGATGGGAATCGGGTTGGCTCCCAAAACACTGACGCGGATGAGATATGTTTTAAGCCCCCCCTGTAGGAAAAGATAGAGAAGAGCACCAGCCAGTCCAAACGCCACAATCAGCAACAAAACCTTGTAGTAGTTCAACACTCTCACTGAATCACGGCACGTTTTCACCAGCACAATGGGGACCAGGAAAAGGGTCATACCGAAGACGCAGTAGCTGGCGATTTTTATCCAGCCGTAAAGTGGCGATGGTGTATAGAAACCTGAGAATGCAAGCAGGAGACAAAAAACGGAAAATGAGTACAGAACTTTACGGCTCCAATGCGGGACTTTCCACCTGCCTTCTATAACGGCTTTTGTAGCGCCCAGCCAGACAACGCCAGTCAACAGGAGTGTATAATCGACAAGCGCGAGAATGGGCACACTCTCCTCCAGAAACCCTTTGATGATTCCCGTGAGAGTCATGAGGATAAGGCTAAACTCAGGATGGGAAATGGCCCACCAGAGCAAGAAGATTGCCAGCGGGATTCCCAGAATCAGCAGCGGATGGATTGAGACGCCCAGATAAACTATGACGGCCTGCAGTAGTAACAGGCAAAGAATGGTGACCGGATGGAATGCGGTCGTGTTAGAGCGATCTAAGGCGTGATCTAATCTCACGCGTGCGGTATTCGATTATGGCGAAAGATGAGGACAGCATGAAGGCCATGAGTGTCGCGGCAATTACGATCAAACCCCTGCGCGGTTTTGTCTTGTTGAGAGCGATCTGCGGTTCATCGATGATTTGCAGCGAAGGGACATTCTTGCTCTCTTCCATGCGCGCCTGTTCATATTGAGGAAGGATGATCTGCATGATCTGGTTCTGGATTTCCACTTCCCGAAGCAGACGGGCATATCTCAGGCTGAGATCAGGAACATCTTCAAAGGCGAGTAGAACTGATTTTTCATCTGAACCGGACATCATGCTTTCCAGCCGACTATTCAGTTCTTTGAGAAGAATTTCAAGCTGTTTTGTCTTCGGATCATTGAAAGGTAACGTCGATTGAGCAACTTTAAATTGAACCTCAGTTTCCACTTTCTGGGCATAGAGCTGGGAATAGGCTTCGATCCCCGCTAGCACCTGGCCCGGGATCTCTACGGCGCCGTACCGCTTCTGGAATTGCCGCAACGACTCTTCATTACGCGCTAGATCATCTCTGTTCTGTTTTAGTCTTTCTTCAAGGAACTGTCGATTGAACTTCCCTTTCTGCGTAGCTAGGTAATGATTCATGATTTCGAGCTCTTGTAGCATGACGTTCACCATGTTGCGAGCTGTTTCAGGTTCCTTATCCAGCACACTGACTATCAGCGCACCCTCTTCAGTAGCTTCCAGTTCTACATTTTTTGTCCAGGCTTCCAGTGCAAATTCCACATCTTTTACATCGTATCTTTCCACCAGATCAAACCGTTGCACCATATGTTCATTCACTGTCCTGCTCTCGAGGATGGCGACATAGTTAGTGATATCCTCATTCAGAGCGCTCAGACCGAAATTACCCATGGGGAGGCCTGAAAGGGCTGAAAGGAAATCTGGCGTCTGACCCACGCCAGCTGAGATGATCACAGCCTGCGACTTGTACCATTTTGGGAGGAGAAACGCCACCGCTACGGAAACCAGAGCAAAGAATAACGTATTGAAGATAACCAGCTTTTTCCGTCGCCATAGGGCTTCGATGTTAGTTGCGAGTTTTTCGTCGCCAGGCGAACCGTCTCTGCTAATGCCGTTTACGCTGATCACCCCGTATCGCTTCAGGTCGGCCAGCCGATTCCGAAGCGTCTTCTCGGTCATCCCGTGAGCTTGAGCTACTTTTTCTCTCTCTGCTCTGTCCTGAATAATCTGCGGATACTTCCGAACAATGGCAAGTACGCGTTCTTCGTGCGGGGTCAGATCCTTCACTCTAAGAAACCTTTCTTACGGATCGAAATTCGAGAGTGTCCTGTGTAACGCATCACTTCACTACTGAGTAAGTCTGTCATAGGTCAGCAGCATGGCTGCAGTTGCCGAGATGATCTGAATCATACTCCCTTTACCGAAGAAGATATATTTAATATTTGACGGGATGTAAATCGTATCACCTGGCCTGACAAAGTCTGCAAAACCGAGATTCATCGGTTTATCAGAGCGGAATACCTCCACTTTTCTAACGGTTCCCGTTTCAAGGACGCCGCCAGCCATGCCGATATAGTCACGAACGGTGTAACCCGGGAAATAGCGGAAGGCGCCCGGGCGCTTCACGAATCCAGTTACCAGTATTGCACTTTCGTTGTAGGTAGTAAACTCCTCTGAACCGGGACGATAATCCTCGAGAAACGGCACCTCCACCCAGTCCCCCTCCCGTAAAGTTGGATTCTGCTCCAGATCGCCCGACAACAAGAACGTTTTCAGGGAAATGGGTTGAACTGAACTATCAGGCCGGATCACCTTTATAGACTCCTCATCAGCGTATTTGTGCAGGCCGCCTGCTTCTGTAATCACCTCCGTTACGCGATCTGCCGCCGTCACCAGTACAAAACCCGGATCCTGAACAGCACCCACTACTAGTACCCGCAAAGTGCGAACGTTCACCAGTGTCACGTCCACAATAGAGTTCCGGTAGGCATTCTTAATGACGAACTCCCGGATAGAATTGATTGCATCGCTCAAAGTAAGACCGGCGACCCTTACAATGCCTACCGTAGGAATCAGAAGATCTCCGGTAGGATTGACCCTCAGGGTAAAGAGGAGATTTTCAGCGGTTACAATGTTGACCCCCAGCACGTCACCGGGACCCAAAACGTACTCATCTGGATTGATAGGACGTTCCACCGGTGTGAACTCTCCCAACTTAAGCAGCGCTTCCTCTTCAATGCGTGGTTCTTCGAATTTGGTGTCCATCTCGCCGAATGGGCGAAAGAAGCCGGAAGTCTGTCCAGTTGCCGCGCCGTTGATGCAAACCGCCAATAGCAAAAATAGTATGAATCTCTTCCGCCGCTCCGTAAAGCACCGTTCAGTATCTGGTCGCTGCTTCATCTTGACCTCGCTTTCAAAATATCAGAAACCGTCATGTCAGTTCGAGGCCATAGTAACTTTTGTAGAATTCGAGGAACTCCCCCGACTTAAGTCTTTTCCACCACGCCTCGTTATTTTTATACCATACGACAGTTTCCTCAAGGGCTGCCTCAAAACTATGTTGCGGCTCCCACCCCATCGATTTGATCTTGTCGCAGTTGAGTGAGTATCTCTGGTCGTGACCCTTACGGTCATTAACGTACCGGATGAGGCTTGCAGGTTTATCCAGATGCTCCAGGATCAAACGGGTAATCTCAACATTTTGTCTTTCATTACCGCCACCGACGTTATAAGTCTCACCCGGCTCTCCCTTTTTCAGTAGAAAATCGATTGCGCTGCAGTGATCGATAACATAAATCCAATCGCGGACGTTATCGCCTTTACCGTAGAGTGGAAGCAGTTCATTTTCCAGTGCGTTGGTTACAAATAGCGGGATAAGTTTTTCCGGGTACTGGTAAGGACCGAAGTTGTTGCTGGCCCGCGTCACGATCACCGGGATCTTGTAGGTCACAAAATACGAGTAAGCCAATCGATCACCACCAGCCTTGCTGGCCGAGTAGGGACTACTGGGCATCAGAGAGTCTGTTTCCCTGAAACTACCGTCCTCGATGCTACCGTAGACTTCATCGGTACTGATCTGCAAGAACAGATCGATACCGTGGTCTTTTGCCGCTCCGAGCAGGACAAAGACGCCGAAGACGTCCGTCCGAATAAAATCGTCAGGTTTACCGATAGAGCGATCAACGTGACTCTCTGCTGCAAAATTGATCACCACGTCCGGCGAAAAATCGTTGAAGACACCTTCTATCAATGCACTATCGCAGATATCGCCGTGGACGAAGTGATACCTCGAGTTGTCTTCCAGATCCTTCAGATTCTCCGGGTTGCCAGCGTACGTCAGCTTATCAAGATTGACAATCCGCGATGATCTGTCAGATGCCATTAGATAGCGAATAAAATTACTGCCGATAAAGCCGCAGCCGCCTGTAATCAGGTAAGTCGTCACGAGACAGCCTCCCAATCGAAAGCGATAGATGCATCATCCGAGGCGATTCTTTCCTCGTCGGGATCCTGTGGATCATAACTTTCAGTTGTGTGATAGAACAACAAAACAGGCTCTCGGCTGACAACTTTGTAGCCGTGAGCGACACCCTCGGGAATCAGAATCAGCTTATAGTCATCGACGCCAGCCGTTAAAGTCTGTGTCACGCCGTGCGTTGGAGAGTCGCGGCGCAGATCGTACAACACTATGACAGCCTTCCCCGAAGCTACAAACCAGAGATCGTCTTGCTTCTTATGCCAGTGGAACGCCTTGATCGTGTCAGTATACGCCACGGTGAAAGTGGTCTGCCCGAACCTTCGCAACAGTCCGTCATCATCGCGCAAGACTTCCATCAAAAACCCTTCTTTCGCAACTCCATCATCTGTATCAGGGATATCCTGATGAAGAGTCATCTGCTTCACTCTTACGCCTTCAATATTCACCTTACACTTGATCTCCCTATGTTATCGAATCTAAAACCTATTCGATTCAACTCTTTTGGGCTGAGTAGGTTTCTTGCATCGAGCAGAACCTTTTCGTTCATTTGCTTGCCGACTCTCTCCAGATCCATCCCCCTGAATTCGTGCCACTCGGTCATCACGACAGCTGCATCCGCACCCGCTACCGTATCTTCCATTGATGAACAGTAGTTCACATCAGGAAACAGTTTTGCCATATTTTTACTTGCTTCCGGATCATACGCCTTCACCGCGCACCCTTTTCCACTCAGAAAAGCCAGCAGAGGAATGGCAGGTGACTGCCTAACATCATCCGTATTCGCCTTGAATGCCAGACCGAGGACAGCAACTGTTTTACAGTCAAAATTGTTGTTCATCAACCGTTCAAGTTTTTCAATCACCTTGCCCTGCTGCAACTCATTGGCTTTTATAGCAGCCGCGACTACCTGAAGATTGACCCCTTTATCTTTTGCCTGGTGAACCAAAGCCTGTGTATCCTTTGGAAAACACGATCCGCCAAAACCGGGACCCGGGTGCAAAAATTTTGGGCTGATACGCCCGTCCAGTGCCATGGCCCGCGTCACGGTATGAATGTCAGCATCATTCTCATCACATAAATTGGCCAACTCATTGACGTACGATATCTTCACCGCCAAGAACGCGTTTGCGGCATATTTGATTGTCTCAGCGGTCTTAATATCGGTGATAACCATGGGAGTCTCGTTGATGAAAAGAGGCCGGTATACATCTTTTATCAGCGTTAAAGCTCTTTCGGAATCCGTACCGATTACAACCCTGTTGGGTATCATAAAATCTCTTATCGCTGCCCCCTCCCTTAAAAATTCCGGATTGGATATAATATCAAATTCAGCATCCTTCTTTGCACTCTTACTGATAATACTACGAATCAACTCTCCTGTACCAATAGGTACAGTACTCTTTGTAGAGACAACTTTATAACCTGTCAGATTTTCGCCGATAACACCACTAGCATTTTCAACAGCCGACAGATCTGCTTCACCATCATCCCCCATGGGCGTCCAGACAGCGATGAATATAACATCTGACCGCTTCACACATTCTCCGATGTCCGTAGAAAACGAGAGCCGTCCCGCCTGTACGTTCCTGGCCACCAATTCGTTAAGCCCGGGCTCATAAAAAGGAATAATTCCCTCCTTAAGCTGACCGACTTTCTCCTTGTTTATATCGACACATACTACTTCATTGCCAAAATCCGCTAGGCCGGCTCCACTCACCAGCCCGACATAGCCCGTGCCGATTATAGTTATCTTCTTCATCCTTTTCGCTCACTGAACGGTAATAAAACTACCACTCTTGAAACCTAAATGTCAACTGTTTGAAAAATGATTCATTGAAGGCCGATCAGGCGCCGAACAACCCATTCTCCTGCCAGCAGAATAAATCCGATTAGCATCAATGGCCACAAGTGTGACAATTGAATCTTTTCCTTGGAGGAGAAGACCTGTTTCTCAAAGGAGACAAGATCGCCGATTCGCTCCCGACTGTCCCATTGGAGAAAAGTACCGCCTGTCTTGTCAGACAGGTCCTGCAATAGTGATTTGTTGAGGAATACCTTGTTCAATTCTATCTGGCTCTCCTCAATAGTAAAGTTTCCTACCTGAAGCGGCAAATCCGGCAACGACGGTTCAACGATCTCATACGAATATTTCCCCCCTCTACCAGCAAAGAAACTTGTTTTCCACAGTGCCGATGCGCGATCATAAGCGAGGGGATACGACCTGCTTTCTCCTGCAGCGTTGAAAATGCGAAGCTGCAAACTATTTGCTCTTTCCCGTGCACGGTGTTCCGTCAGATGCGATCCTTCAACAACGATCTGCTCACCTTGTTGAAACTTGTTCTTATTGAACCTGAAATAAGCCGTCTGATCACCGGTGATTCTCACCAGCCAGCCGAATATCCTCTGCCAGAAGTCAACTACACTTTCAGATATTCCCGTGTTGATACTCCGGAAATAGAGTTCCCAGAGGTCAGGCGAGGTAAATGAGGCTCTTCTCCGTGTTTTACCTTTCACTCCGCTTATCTCTCCGGCTAATACAAGCGGAATCTGTGTCTGTCCTTCAAGGAAAGCCAGAACATCTACGCCGGGCACGCCCGGTTCCACGAACAGCAATGGAGTGACAGGGGGGAGCATCGAATCACTGTTGTCAGCAGGCGATTGCTCTGCCAAGAATCTCAAATTTGCGCTGACCGATGTTGCTGGACGGAATTGCATGGAATACCTCTTTCCGGCTCTAAAGTTAGAGGCGACAACCTGCAGACCTAGAGCATCAAAAAGTAGTCTGGCTCGCTTTTTCATGACGTTGGGTCCTGCAACAAACAGTAAGGAAGCTTTTTCTCTTTCTACTTTCTTTTTCAGATCGTCGATCCATTTCTCGCTGATCAATCCGGTAGGGAAATTATCGAGAACGATAAGATCATAGTTCGTTCTCCAGAAGGATGCGATGGATGGCTCCCACCGCTTCTGGAGTCGAACATAGTGACTAACTGCAAGCTTTGGTTCCCTCTTCATCACCCGTTTGAGGAATCCTGTATTGGCGGAAGGCGCACCCGATATCAAGGCGATGCTGAACCTGTCTTTAAGCGTCGTAATGCTGAATGATGATCTGTTGTTTGCGATATTGACTTCATCCTTGACAGAGGTTGCCTGGATAGAATAAGGGAAAGTACCCACCTTGGTCAATTCGAATTGAAACCGCACCGTCAGCAGTGAGCCGTCGCCTTCCAGGTTAATAACCTTAGTACCTAAAAGTTCTTTTTCTCTCGCTAAGGTGACATGAATCCGCTCACCTTTTGTACCGATAGATACAACATTAATTTCAGCCTTCACCATATCATTTTGAATACCGACCGCGGGCACGTTAACCTTCTCGATACGAACATCTACCAGTGGCTTCAGTTCACCTATACCTATTGTGTGAACCGGAATAGCAATATCTGCACCGATATGCCTTGGATCATTGCCAGCGGTATACTGGCCATCTGTCACCAGAATAATACTTTGCAGAAAAGCGTCGGAAGGCGTCGGCCCGGCTTTTTCCAGCAAGTCGTCCATTTTGGTCGTCGGCTCCGAAAAACCGAAACTGAGATCATTTTGCTCAATCTGTTCAACTTCTGAACCAAAAGTAAACAGTTGCACCAGGCCATCTGAATTGCTCCTGTCGGCAGCATCTTTCAGGGATGCAGCTATCTCCTGATAGCCGCCGAGAAGCGATCGGGCCGAAACCGCACGGTGATAGGAAGCGCTGACTGAATTATCGAAGAACACCCTCACAAGCGGCTTTCTTATTAACGTAGCAGTACGTGAGATTTCAAGTTCTGCCAAGACAAAAATAAGAACCAGAAATGTGATGCTGCGGAGAATAAAAGGTATACTGTGCTTGTTTTCTCCTTTTGCAAAACGAACCTTATATGCGTATAAAGCGAGGATTACCAGTGCGACGGCTAAAACGATCAGCAACCAGATTATCATACTAAAACTTCGCAGGAAATACGAACCGCCTACTGGCTGGCCAGTCTCAAGTTCGGAATCACAGCAAGATCACGCGACCGTTCAGATGAAGATTTAAGATACAGTTCACCAACGAACGCAACCATGGCAGCGTTATCAGTACAGAGGTTTGAATCTGGGTATAGAACGGTACAGTCATCAAGGATTGTCTCAGCCTTTTCTCTCATCTTCTGATTAGCCGCTACGCCTCCACCTATGACAGCAGTTCTGATACCGGTCTGATCAGCAGCCAATCGTAGCTTATTCAGCAGAATACCGATAATGGCCGCTTGATAGCTGGCTGCAATATCAGCCTGATTTTGACGGATCAGATCATCCCCATTTTTCTTAACATAGTTGAGGAGTGCTGTCTTTAAGCCACTGAAGCTGAATTCGATGTTATCTGATTTCAGGAATGCCTGCGGGAACATCACAGCGTCTTCATTGCCACCTTCTGCTGCCTTTTCGATAGCCGGTCCCCCGGGATAATCGAGACCGAGGATACGTGCTCCTTTGTCAAAAGCTTCACCGGCTGCGTCATCTCTCGTCTCTCCCAAAAGCTCATAAGTACCGAATCCGTTTACTCTCCATATCTGAGTATGTCCACCCGAAATAAGTAGCGAGAGGAACGGATAGTTCAACTCAGGATAGGCGATAAAGTTCGCAAAAATGTGCGCCTCCATATGATTCATCCCGAGGCAAGGTATTCCCAGCCCTTGGGAAAGACCGGATGCAAAACTTACACCTGTCAAGAGAGCGCCCATCAATCCGGGTCCCCGCGTCACGGCGATTGCATCAAGGTGCTCCTTGGCGACTGCGGCACGAGCCAACGCCTCCTCCACAATAAGGGCAACCTGCTTTTCATGCTCCCGCGATGCAATTTCGGGAACAACACCTCCATATTGTCTGTGGATTTCCTGGGAAGCGATTACTGAAGACAGTATGGAACCGTCACGGCAGACAGCCGCGGCTGTCTCGTCACAGGAAGTTTCGATCCCCAGAATGATCATTCCGGGATTCTACGTACCGTCAGCTCTATTGTCTTAGGTGAAAGATCGCGCCACTCGATAACGTCTTCGGGCACCCCTATATCTGGTTCCCGAAACGGTTGATCAATACGACGCTTCTCATAATCGATGTAGACTTCAATATCGGTCGGTTCAAGTTCCGCAATGAAATGGACTCCACCTGTAACTGTGAGCGATACCGTGGATGGATTGGGAAAGGCAAGGATATTCTGCGGCACATTCAAAACTGTAATCGGAACTTCTGTAATGATTCGCTCACCGATGCTCTGGATATCAGCGAAGAGGTTGATCTGCGGATGTGAAGCTTCCACTGTTCTCGGAAAGTTGAACTCCAAGGGAATTGCAGTTTGAAGAGATGACTGAAGAGACAGAAAAGAGTCAGCAACTGTCTCTACTTGATACACGAACCTGACAATCTCCTTAGGTCCCTTAAGTTCGATTGTGGAAGGATAAAGCTGTGTCGGTCCTACCTGTACGAACCCGGCTTCAGGCTGAATGAAGACCATAGAAATGACAAGGGCCGGTTTAATCATATAGTCATCCAGGGAAATATGGATCGAATCGGGACGCACTACTTCGATAAAATCGAGTTCGAATCCGGCGGGAATAACAACCTTCTGGCTGTATCTGTTAAAATAGTCATTCAAGTAAAAATCGTAATCGGTGCTGATTTTTTCAAGATCAAGAACAAGTTTAAATTCGGACACCGATTTTAACAGCAGCGTTTTCAGAAACGCCCTGCCCGTCGCACGAAATCTTACATCTGCGGTGGGTTCAACTTCACCGCGCAAGGTTTTGCCTTCCTTGATATTTCGTACCTCAATGGGCACCTCCACCACATACACATAACTCCTTTCCGAAATGACAAAGAACCACAGGATGACGGCAAAAAAAAGGGCCCCGCTCCAGATGGTCAGGTGCCCCGATTTGATGTTGTTCTTCAGCGCTTCCAAGTTAATAGGTCTCTCTCCAAGAAGTCCACGCTACCGGAAAGAAGTTGAGAGATTATTTCTTCTCTTTGTCTTGATCCTCAGCTGTCTCCTCGCTCTCTTCTCCCTCCGATTCAGCTCCTGATTCCTCGTGTTGTTCGATCTCCTCAGTCTCCTTTGACTGGGCCTCCTCTGTCTGATGCGCGGGTAAATCTGACCCGGCATCTTCCGTCTCAACTTCTATTTTATCATCCTTCGGCTTCTTCTTGCTGGGTATTTCAACCGCCTTCAGAATTACCTTTTTCTCATCAGGCTTTACTTCCACAACTTCACTGGTCACTTCCATCCCCGCGAGGAACCTGTCCAAGATCTCGCCCCTCTCCTTATGTGGAAAAGTTTTAGACGGAATGATACCTTCCACATCCATTTCCAATTCAATGATAATACCCTTTTCGAGAGAGCGAATCACTTTACCGGAAGTCGACGAACCAACCTTAAAATGATCAACGATAGACGGCCACGGATCTTCCAGTGCCTGTCTCAGTCCGAGAGCTATTCTTCGACTTGTCCGTGAAACCTCCAACACCTTCACCTCGATCTCCTGATCCTTCTGAAGTACCTCCCTTGGATGACGAATGATCTTTGTCCAGGACAGATCAGATACGTGAACCAGACCGTCAACACCTTCCTCCAGTTCGACAAATGCTCCAAACTGGGTGAGATTCCTCACTATCCCCTGCTGGAGCGATCCAACTGCATACTTCTCTTCGACGCCTTCCCACGGATCAGGTTGAAGCTGTTTAAACCCGAGTGCGATCTTCTTATCTTCCTGATTCAGTTCCAGAACGACAGCTTCCACCTCGTCACCCAACTGCACAACGTCAGACGGGTGATGAACATTTCGGGTCCAGGACATTTCAGACACATGAACAAGGCCTTCTACGCCAGTCTCCAACTCAACAAAGGCACCATAGTTGGTGAGACTTACAACCTTGCCTTCGATCTTCGTGCCGACGGGATACCGTTCAGGAACATTCTCCCAGGGATGGGGCATAAGTTGCTTAAGTCCTAGCGAGATTCTCTGTTTATCTTTATCTACACCGATAATCTTTACCGTTAGTGTTTCACCTACTTCAATCATATCAGAAGGGTGTTTCACCCGGCCCCAGGAAAGATCAGTGATATGCAACAGACCGTCTACACGGCCTAAGTCCACAAAAACACCGAAATCGGTGATATTCTTTACATTGCCCTCCTTGATATCGCCTACCTTTATCTCCTCGAAAAATGACATTCTCTGTTCCTGGAGAGAATCCTCCAGAAGCGCCTTCCTGGAGAGGACTACGTTCTTTCTGAGCTGATTGACTTTCACCACTTTGAATTCCATCTCCTTGCCTAGGTACTGATCAAAATCCTGCACCGGCCTAACATCAATCTGAGAACCAGGCAGAAACGCCTGAATGCCGTCCACATCCACAATCATACCCCCTTTGATGCGGCGGGAGATCGTACCCATTACCGTTTCATCTTTGTCATGAATTTCGATCAGTTTCAGCCACCCTTTCATCCAGTCGGCTTTCTCTTTGGATAGAATAGTCTGCCCGTTTTCATCTTCCATCCTCTCGAGGTAAACCTCGAGAACCTGGCCCATACTCGGTGCCTCTCTATCGGTGAATTCGCTGCGGCGGATGAGACCTTCTGATTTAAATCCTATGTCCATGATGATCTCTTTTTCATTCTGCCCGATTACACGTCCCTCTACGATTTGATTCTGAGCAATATCAGAGATAGTCTCATTATACTGCAGAAGTACCTCAGGAGCGACAATATCATTAATATCTTCAGATGCAGAAAGATCATCCTGTGTAACTTGCCGGATATCACTAAACAACGATTTATTAAGATAATCTTTCACTTCTTCCGTGGATATCCCTTCCCCATCGGATTCAAAGTTGATGCTACTTTCTGTACTGTCAGTAGTCTCTTTCTCCACAAGCTCATTATCCTGTTCTTCAACCATTTCTTGCCTGGCCGTTTCTTCTTCAGTCATCTATTGTTTGATAACCTCCTTTTCAATTTGATTCTCTCTTCACACTACCGACAATTGTATCGATCTGTTCCTGAATCGTCAGTGTTGTTGTATCAATCTCAATGGCATCCTCAGCCTTTGTAAGGGGAGAATGCTCCCGCCGCGAATCCTTCAAGTCGCGCTTTTTCAAATCTTCAATTATTTCCCGGATTGTACGGTGTATACCTAACTGTTCCAGGTCCTGCTGTCTCCGTGCTGCCCTTGTCTCGTAATCAGCCGTAATAAAAAACTTGAATTTCGCACCAGGAAAGACCACTGTTCCTATGTCTCTCCCTTCGACAACTGAATCCTGACTACTACCAATCTGCCGCTGGATTTCCACCATCTTTTCCCGCACAACCGGCAGTGCACTGACCGCACTGACATTGCGGGTTACTTCGAGTCCTCTTATCTGTTCAGACACGTCTCTGGCATTCAAAAGAATTCGCGTTGACGAATCCTCCAAATCAAAGGAGAGGGATATCTCACGCAGGAGACTTTCTATGCCGACCATATCAGAAGAGTCCAGACCCGCTTCCAGCACCGCCAGTGTCACCGCCCGGTACATGGCGCCTGTATCGAGATAAATAAACCCGAGTTTTTTGGCCACACCCTGTGCTGTGGTACTTTTACCGGAGGCTGCCGGTCCGTCGATCGCTATGACCATACCTTCAAGGCCAGATAACCCCTCGTTCCCGGAGTATATTGTCCATACCTTTCAAAAAGCCAAGAAATTTATGCAACCCCCTGAGAAGAGCCAAACATAATTACACTCCTCAAAATCAGTCATTATAAGCTCTAGACATCAATTTACTAATCTCCTTCTGCCGTAGAAAGCGCCATTGACCAGGATCAAGAGCGCCAGTACCAATCCCCGCAAAACTGACGCGACGCAGAGCTTTAAGATGGCGCTCCAGAGCAGTGAAGATTCTTCTGATCTCACGTTTTTTCCCGTGTGTTAAAGTCAACCGGACAACTGTCAATCCGGGTTCGTCATTCTCTCCCTCGCACGCCTTCTGAGAAATCACGCGGGCAACACCCGTTTCTCCTTCCCCGATATCGACCCCCTTTTCTATGCGATGGACCTCAGCGGAACTCAACCATCCGGCAATTATGGCTTCGTACACCTTCTCAACCTGAAAACTGGGATGAGTAAGCCTGTAGGCAAGATCACCGTCGTTCGTCAGCAGTAAAACTCCCGTAGTATCTTTATCCAATCGACCAACCGAAAAGAGCCTCGTATTGTGATTCCCAATCAAATCCATTACCGTTCGCCGGTTGCGGTTATCCTCCACCGATGTGATCGTATCTTCAGGTTTATTCAAGACTATGACCACCTTTTCCTCTGCCGGCACCACAGCCTTTCCATCGAGACAGACAATATCGTGTTTCTCAACAAGGGAAAAAGGGTTGGCCACCGGCTGGTCATTAACTGTCACGCGACCTGACTGTATGATGGATTCACACTTGCGGCGGGATGCGATTCCGGATGCGGCAAGGTACCTATTCAGCCGCATCATCCGCCTCGGCGGCGGGATCCTCAGACATTAATTCTGAAAGTTCACGAAGCTTGGGAAGATCGGACAATTTGTCGAGACCGAAGGCAATCATGAATGCATCAGTTACTCTATAGAGCAGCGGGCGGCCAGGACCCTTGCCGCGCCCACAAATCTTTACCAGCTGTTTTTCCATCAGTGTCCGCAGGACGCCGGCGCTGTTGACGCCTCTGATGCTTTCAATTTCGGCTCGGCTGGCTGGACCCTTATAGGCCACTACCGCCATTGTCTCTAAGGCTGCCCGTGAAAGGGGCACCTTGCCTGCACGGGTGTAGAGCCGCCTGATCCACGGCTCATATTCGGCTCGGCTTACAAGACGATAACCTCCGGCCACTTTTTGAATGGTAAATGACCTTGCTCCGTTGTCGTACTCTGCGCGCAACCTAGGCACGATCTCCTCCAGCGTAGGGGACGTTCCTTCGTCAAAGCAGACATCTACTTTCGATTGAGTCAGGACTTCTGAGGAAGAAAAAAGCAACGCTTCAATGATTCTTGTCTCTTCTTCTTTGACCTGGTTTTTACCCATTATGCTCTTGCTACCGCCGGATCGTGCCCTGAAACCTCTTCTTCTGACAAAATTCTCTCTATCATGAAATCAGAGAAGATCTTTTTCTGCGCCACGCGGATTTTGCCGTCGCGGACGAGCTCTAGGACAGCAATGAATGTGGCGATTAAATCACGCCGTGACTCTAAAGCTGGAAATAGCTCAGAAAACGTATACTGACTCTGCTCAGCAAACCTGGCCATCAAAAAGGCAATCTTTTCCCTGACCGAGACCGCTTCTTTCTCCAAATCGTACGAGAGGGTCGGCGGCATTTGCTCGAGAAGTTCCTTGAACACCTGAACTACTTCGAAAACCGATATATCCTCTAGATAGATAGCTGGATCCCCCTCTATCTGGTTATATTCAGACATCTCTGGACGACCTAATTTCTGGCTCTGTTGATCGCGCATTTCACGCAAGTTATCAGATGCTTCCTTAAATCTCTTATACTCCAGGAGTCGCTGAACCAGTTCGGTGCGCGGATCCTCCAGCTCTTCGCCGTCATCATCAGAAACAACGGGGAGCAACATCCTCACCTTGATCCGCATTAGAGTAGCCGCCATCACCAGAAACTCACCGGCAATGCCCACATTAAGAGTCTGAGCCGCCTGGATAAAGGTAAGATATTCTTCAGTGATCTGTGCGATGGGTATGTCCATAATATCGATTTCATGGCGTCTGATAAAAAAGAGGAGAAGATCAAGGGGACCTGTAAAGTTATCGAGACGTATCTGATAGTCAATCATTCGTCGTAACTCAGCCCCACGTTCTTTTTCGCCAACACAAGAAAAGAAGACGCTTCAGCACGGGCCTTTTCCGCCCCCTCTTTGAGTATCTTCACAACTAAATCCCTATCGCTGAACTGAGAGGTGCGCCTTTCTCGGAACAGCCGGAAATAGTCCCAGACTTTATCGATGAGTTCCCGCTTTACTTCGGAATATTTAAGACCCGGCTCCATAAATCTTTGTGCCAACTCTTTCTTGCCGGCTTTATCCAGGAAAAGGGCGTAAATGTGATAGAGTGTACTCGTTTTGGGATCTTTCGGCTCATGAGGCGGCGTATCGTCCGTAACGATGGACATGATCTGCCGTGTCAGGTCCTCTTTATCACAGAAAATCTCAATTGTGTTGTCGTACGATTTTGACATCTTCTGACCATCTATACCCGGGATTAGTCCAATATCCTCTTCTATAAGCGCCTCCGGGATGATGAATGTTTCGCCATAGGTTGCATTAAAGCGCACGGCAATATCACGGGTCATCTCCAGATGCTGTTTCTGATCCTTGCCCACCGGCACCACTTCACCGCCAAAAAGAAGTATATCCGCCGCCATGAGGACGGGATAACTGAACAGGCCGTGATGAGGTGTTATCCCCTTCGAAACTTTATCTTTGTATGAATGAGCACGCTCGAGGAGCCCCATACTGGTTACATTGCTGAGGAGCCAAGTGGTCTCTAACACTTCCGGTATATCCGATTGGACCCAGAAAACGGCTTTCTCAGGATCAAGACCCAGTGCAAGGTAGTCAGCTGCCGCTTCAATCGTATTCCGTTTAAGGGTCCGTGCATCCGAAACAGTTGTCAAGGCGTGATAGTTCACCAGAAACGTAAAGAGTTCGTTTGATTCCTGATACGAGATCATTCGTTTCATCATACCGAAGTAATTGCCTATGTGGAGATTTCCTGAGGGTTGGATACCACTCAGGATCCGCTTACGCTTCATGCGAGTGCCTTGCTCGAAAAACGAGATTCCATATATAGATAGGGCCGCCACGCTTCCTGTTCCTTCTTCACGAATTGGCGGATATAGTGGATGCGCGTCGCTTTCCGAGGATGACGTAACAGCGGCATGCCGGCTTGTTCCGGAGTTCGATTTCCCTTCTTGCGGTTACAGACGTGACAGCAACAGACGAGATTTTCCCAACTGTCAGAACCGCCCCGCTCTTTAGGAATCACATGATCGAGAGTCATGGGAACGCTACGCCTGCCGCAGTATTGACACTTGTGTTGATCACGTTTGAGAATGTTCTTGCGCGACAAAACTATATCGTTACCCTTAATCTTTATGAAACGATCAAGTTTGATAACGCTCGGCAGGGGGAGTACAATGGAAGGGGAATGTATGAAATCACGGTAGTTTTCGATCACTTCAACTTTGTCTAGATAGATCAGGCAGATAGCTCGCTTGGCTGTGCATACCAGTAACGGCTGATAGTTCTGGTTTAAGACCAGTACTTCGCGATTCAAAATACCGTTGCCGTGTCGTTTCAGACTTTTCACTGCTTTTGTCCGTTAGGTTCTGTTTTCATATCTTCTCTTAACCGCGCACGAATCAGTTGTTGAAACCGGACAAATTTATTTTGACCTCTCCAGCAAGTCAAGGCAAAACACTTGACATGTCCGTCGGATGAACAGTAAGTTCTAAAACGTTATTTGGCAAAACAGCTTTGACAGGGAAACCCGTGAAAATCGGGTACAGCCCCGCTACTGTAATCGCCAGGATCTTCCATTTCTCCAGATGTTGTAGGAGAAAGCCATTGCCCCGCTCGCGGCGCGAATACCGGGATGGGCGAGAAGGCGGAATCAATCCGACGAAGTGTAAGTCAGGAAACCTGTAAGGCTGTGTTTCTCATAAACACTCTCGAGGGAGGAGAAGAGAATGCTCCATATATCACCATCACACCAGCGGTTTATCATTCCCGCCATTCTGTTATTAATCACTGTTTCCTCAGGGGAGACTATTCTAGTGGCGGGACGCGTAACAGACTACAGCGGTGAGCCGATTCCTTTTGTTGAAGTCTATTCAGCAACAACTCATCTCGGAACCACTACGGACAGAGAAGGCAGATTCATTCTTATACTAGATGATCAACCAGTTGACAGACTTGTGGTGAGTCATTCGGCCTTCACTATGCAGGAAGTGAGTTTAGATACAGTCTCAGCTGAAGATATGCGCATCAGACTCCAGCGCCGGATATACCAGTTCAAACCTGTCATCGTGGAAGGCAACCTCTACGGGCGACAGAGCCTGGCACTTCCTGTAAGCCATCGCGTCATAACCATTGACGATTCGCCAAACAGCGGCAACAGTGTCGCTGAACGACTCGGCAGGAGAGGAATCCAGATTCGGGATTACGGAGGACCGGCAGGACTCAAGACCATCTCATCTCCCACAGGCTATGCGGAACACATACTTGTTATGGTGGAGGATCTACCCATCAATTCGCCACAGAACGGAGTTTTCGATCTCAGCATTCTCCCTGCAGATCTATTTTCGCACGGCGAGTTTTACGACGGTCAAGGCTCCTCACTTTACGGTTCAAACGCTGTAGGCGGTACACTCAATCTTATGCTGGACAGGCAGAAATCAAACTTGCGCATGAGATCAGGTTCACTTGGAGAGAAGGGAATCAGCGGTCGAATTCATAAGGAGCTCAATCTTCTACGGACCGCTGTCTACGGCAACAGTTTTGAAAGCACGGCTGATTACCGAGAGAACAACGACTTCAGCCAGAGAGCTGTCGCATTCCAGGCCTCCCTCCCGCTGACAAAACAGTGGACTGCCAGATCGTTTGCACTGCAAAGTCATGTAGATCGAGGTATTGCCGGCACGCTTCAGTTTCCATCTCCATCAGCCAGAAAAGAGAATGGAGATTTTCTCTTGCTTGCCACGCTGCGGGGAATTTCTACGGCAGGTCAGACGAAAATCACTGCGGGCGTTATGAAATCCCGTGAGCACTTCACAGATCCGGACTGGATAGTCAACTCAAGACACCGCATAGATTCCTGGCAAGTCAGAGCTGTGCACCGGTTCAGAGAGTTCCTTTCTGTGCGAAACACACTCAGCCTCGAGACAACAACGAATCACGTCAGGAGCGATGACGCCGGCAATCATCAAGAAGACTTGACTGCCGTTGGATTGCTGTCGCAGATCCGGATTAGTCCAAGACTGACCGTGTCACCCAGCCTGCGCTCCGACTGGAACAGCCGTCAAGACAAAGTGATCGCCACAGGCAACCTCGCCATGCTCTGGTCCAGGAACGAAGGTCTTTTGCAATCGTTCGCCTTCAGCGCGGGATCCAGTTATCGCAATCCCACCTTCAACGATCTCTACTGGGAAGACCCGTGGGGATATTCAGTCGGAAACCTGTACCTTAAACCCGAAAAGGGAAATTCGGCTGAGGCGTCACTTCACTTACGGCCGGTAAAACCATCGTGGTTGAGCATCAGAATAAGGGGCTACTACTTCTTTACTGAGAATCTGATCCAATGGACGCCTGACGAATCGTGGGTCTATATGCCGCATAACTTGAAGAAGTCGGAATCGTACGGCGGTTCGCTGTCGGTGACTGTCTCTCCAGAGGATCTGCCGGTGACTATTTCGATACTGAGTGAACGGAATAATAGTCGCGTCCTCTCCAAAGGTGATGACCACGGTAAAAGACTACTCTACGTGCCGGCACGCTCCCACTGGGCTGAGCTGAGTTATAGCCGGAAATCGATTAACTTTCAGCTGAGATATCAACTACTGGGCAAACGTCGTTACAGTTATTCTACCGATCTGCTCCTGCGTCCCTATGAGCGGCTGGATGCAAACATATCCCTCACTTCTTCAAGACTGTTTGGTGTTGAGACGTCTATCGCACTGGGCTGCAGGAACCTGCAGGATCACAGTAATCTACAGTCTGTGTATGACTATCCTGAACCTGGAAGAACAGTCTATTCGAGGCTATCCCTGGAACTTCCCTAATCGCGGAAATTCCAGCGAAAAGTGAGATAGGTCAGTCCTCCAGCTGCCGGCAGGAGAGGTGAAACAAAAGAAGTTACCTGCTCTTCACTAAATGATGCATTCACGCTCTTTAAACGTAACCATCCGATATAAAGAAGGTTGACCATAGTGTAGGAGATTTCAAAATTCGATATGACGGCGGTGAATTGGACGTTGACGACGGTAGTGGCATCAGGTAGACCGCTGTCTTCATAATTGTAGTAACCGAGGTTCAGGATCGGATCCCAGACAAGGCGATCCCTCCCCGCCCAGACATCGGCCCACAGCTTCACTCTGGCATCCAGCTTCTCCTTGAACAGTTTCTCGTTCACGGCGAGACCGGCATTAACCTGGTGTTTTACACCGATTCCCCACCCCTTCTTCTGATTCAGCAAAGTTACACCTCTGCTGAAGAGCCACCAGTCGCGAAAGTAGTTGACCCTGGCAGACCACGCCATACCCGGAATGCGATCAGAAGTATTTTCCATTAAAGCTGTAATTTCACTGCCTTCTTCTACATGTGATTTTTCAAAGTAATAGTGTGGCGCGGCCTGCGAAATGAAGTAGCGCGTCTCCAGTTGCACTCTTTTCACTTCGTACACCGCCCCAATTCTGACCAAAGTGCGAACTTGGCTGACGGCAGAAGAATCGGGTCTCAGTGTGGGGATTTTTGCCGGATAGAATAAATCAGGCACAAAAAGAAACTGGCGTCCACTAAACTGGAAGGGAAGTAGATAAAGATCCTGCCTTGCACCCCCATACAGCCTGAAATATCCCACCGCATACTCTGATTCGAATCGGAATATAGCTGACGTTCCGTAGCCAAGGTACCCGGTGCTGCCAATTCCTGCCCTGTGGCTTAACCGTCCCGACTGACCCCGTAACCCCAGTTCGGCCGTGAAGCCGGTTCGCGCCTGGTTACCCAGTGAATCCGAACTGATGGCGCGGTAACTCGCGGCGGTTGACGCGAAGAGTGTGGCCTGCCGATTCAGCTCGCGGCTCACTTCAGCAGAAAACCTCTGTGAGAGGAGATCAGCCCGCCACTGAGGTGCATCAGATAACGAGTTGATTTTCAGCCGTTGAGAAAAACTGCCCGCTGTCAGCCGATACTTCAGACCGGCTGACTGACCCATATACCTCACCGCAACGGTTATAATCTGGTCACTCCTTAACGCCCCTTTTACCCAAGTAAGATCAGATGATACCGGAACAGCTTCGCTGGTTTTGAAATAGGCCGTCTGCATTTGCAGGCGATCTCCGCTCGTGCGCGGGCGATTGAGCATCAGCCTGTAGTTCTGTTGAATCGTGCCTCCACCGCCGGTATAGGTGCTCGGGCCGATAATACCAAATCTGTCATCAAAATTCCTTTTTAAGGCCTGAAAAACGGTGGAACGATCATCAACTCCCTCAAAATCGATCTCAAAGGCAAACTCGTCCAGAGCGTAGTCTCCCTTCTTATACCAGAGAGAACTGTTGACGAAGGGAAGATCTTCATCTGTCTTGTTGTTTTCGACCCTGAATGGAAAAGCGTAACGCTTGGGCCAGTGGGCAAAATTCCCATCGAGAAAAAGGGGACCGAGATCTGTTTCACTGCCCCAACCGAGGAAGCCGTAACGATGATATATTCCACTCTGCCCGCTCCAGTCAAATGGGACAGTACCGACGCCGCTGACCTGCGCGGACATGGATCTTGTCATCACAAGGATGAGAACGTGGAGTGCGAGTGTCCTGCAGTTCATTGCGAGATTCTTGAGAAGACTCTGGGCAGAGCTGTGGTAAAGATGACCACATTCATTACCTGATGCAGTAGTGTAAAACCGATTCCGGTAAGATAAACAGCCACGGTTTGGCGAAACTCGAACCCGGCAGCCACCGGATAGCTCAGCGTAGTCAGAGTATCGAAAATGAAAGTAAGGACGGCCCCCGTAGCCCCCAGGAAAATTACTTTTGTCAGCGGCCACGTTTGAGACATCAGCAATTTGCGCAGCATTCCGCCGCAGGCACCCACCAGTCCCATGCCCAGCATCTGAGCCACGATGAGAGGAGGAAAGACGAGACCGGAGCCGAAGGGGTTAGCCGCGGAGAATACAAATTCAGCCAGGAATCCCACAGTTATTCCCCAGCGCGGACCAAGATAACCGCCAGCAACAAAAACAATAGCAGTAATGAATTCTACATTGGGGATCAGCAAAAGCGCATACCCTGCGCCCACTGCCAGTCCTGTGAACATCGCAGCTTTGGCGAGATTAGCTGTCGGCAGTTGATTTACCCTTGTAGAGGGAAGCCCCGAAGAAATTCCGTCGACTGGTCCACTCACCGTATTCACTGTCTTGCTGGATAACCTTATCAAATACGTTAAGTCTCGTGTCCATGTAGTCTATGAGCTGAAGCAGGAGCGCCTCTTTTGTCCTGGCACGTGAAGAACGGCGGCCGTCAAATACCCCTTCATGAGAGGAAACCATATGCTCGAGCTGCAGAAGGAGATCAGGCGGGAAGTCGTTAATCCTGGCCGCTGCTTCCCTCGTCATATCTCTGCCGATATCAGTATGGCCAAGAAAATTCCCCTCATCGGTATACTCCGGAACCAGAGTATCTGTAAATTCCCTAACCTTGCCCACGCTGTGGAGCAGAATGCCCGCCAGGACAAGATCCTCATCAGCCTGATAGTGCCTGGCAAGTTTCAACCCTACTTTTGCCATGGAGAGGACGTGCTCAAGATAACCCGACCGGTACGGATAGTGCATGGCGATGGAAGCTGGAATTCTTTGCAGAGTCTTCTTATTGCTCTTATAGATATCAGTCAACAGCTTCTTCAAATAGTTGTTCTTTATCTTCTGAATCAGCGCCCCAACCTCTGTCCACATTTTCACGGGATCGTAAGGTGATGTTGGAACAAGGTCATCCTCTTTGAAGCCGTGGCGGCCATACTTTTCCGGCGTCGCCTTATTAATACGGCCCACTACAACCTGAAGCCGATCCTGAAACATATCAACTCTTCCACGAACAGCTACGGCATCGCCCGCTTCGAACTTCGCTTCGAATTCTTTCACCCTGTCCCACACCTTGGCTCCCACCTCTCCTGTTTTATCCTTGAGCATAAGATCAAGAAAGAGTTCGCCAGCGCGGGTGGTCCGCAGATTCTTCTCCTTGCACAGGTAGAAACCCTGGATGTCATCGTTTGCCTTAAACTCTGAAATGGTTGATATCTTCTTCATAGCGGGGCTAATTAACGCTTTGCTACATTAAATGTCAAGGGGAAGCTCGCTGCTGCCATTATCTTTTTCCCAAGGGACTATTGAATATGAATCAACCTCAAACTAAATTGAGAATGGATTAGCTGTGACTAAGAAACGAAACTACAGAATTATCGACCACACTGCCGATGTTGGCATCGAAGTCTACGGTGGAGACCTGTCAGAACTAATGGAACATGCAGGAGAGGCTCTGTTCAGCATCATTACAGATATTGAATATGTTGAGACTTCGGTGAGCCACAACATCACTGTGGCGCCGGGAGAGAACGAAGAAGTTCTGCGCAACTGGCTGGAGCAACTTCTGCAGTACTTCAACACGGATGATATGCTCTTTTCAAGATTTGAGGTCATTCTGGCCGATGACGGATTTTTCCGTTGCACCGCTGCAGGCGAAAAGATAGACAGTGATCGCCATCTGTTTCATACAGAGATCAAAGGGATCACGTACCACCAGTTTGAAGTCAGCGGAGATGAAAGCGGTTGGCAGGCGAGGATTATTCTGGACGTATGATAGCGTGGCGGAGTTGAGTGCAGTAATGAAACGAAGTAAAATTATTACAGATTTGGAGTGCTACAATGGAACAAAGTAGAATTGTTGCAGATCCGTAATGCTTCGCTTATGCTCATCATTGCAATCCGTACCGATTTAGCTAAACATGAGTAAGCTAAAGCAAGTTTCTGACCACATCTGGGAGGTTCCCAAGACCGGCGGGATGCTGGTACCGGGGAGGATCTACGCCAGCCGCGAACTTATACAAAACATCGAAGGCGATCCGTGCGTTGACCAAGTGAGGAACGTCGCTCACCTTCCCGGCATCGTAAACTATTCCCTCGCCATGCCGGATATTCACTGGGGCTACGGCTTCCCCATCGGCGGCGTGGCGGCAATGGACACCGAAGACGGTGTCATCTCCCCCGGAGGTGTGGGATACGATATCAACTGCGGCGTCCGTTTGATGACCACTGATTTGCCAGTCAGTGAGGTGCGCCCTCGCATCAGGCAGATTCTGGCGCAACTCTTCCGGGACGTTCCGGCCGGTATCGGTTCGCACGGTGCCATCCCTAATCTGAGCCACAAGGGAATTGACGCAATTCTGGAGAAAGGCGCCCGCCGAGCGGTTGAGATGGGCTACGGATCGGAACATGACGCGGCTTTCATCGAGGAAAACGGCTGTCTGGAGGGAGCCGAGGCAAAGCGAGTGAGTGATCATGCCAAGAAGCGGGGCAGCAGACAGATCGGCACTCTCGGCTCAGGCAATCACTTTCTGGAGATCAATTATGTGGAACAAGTTTATGATCCCGAAACCGCTACACTCCTTGGCCTGGAGAAGAACCAGATTACGGTGATTATTCATACCGGTTCACGCGGTCTCGGCTATCAGGTTTGCAACGACTATCTAAAGACTACTCAGAAAGCAGTGGATAAGTACAACATTGATCTACCCGACCGCCAGCTCGCCTGCGCTCCCATCCGATCCGATGAAGGCCAGTCTTACCTCGCCGCCATGCGCGCCGCCGCAAACTTCGCCTTCGCAAACCGGCAGGTCATCAAGCATCTAACAGAACAAGCCCTTCTGAAGGCCCTCGGTCTGAAGTCTGAAGAATTGAAGATGCGGCTCGTTTACGATATCTGCCACAACATTGCCAAGTTTGAGACTCACGAAATCGACGGTGAAGAGGTGAAAGTGTGCGTCCACCGGAAAGGTGCCACCCGTTCGTTCGGCCCGGGGAACGCTGAGCTGCCGAGCCGCTACCGGCCTATCGGCCAGCCCGTGCTGGTGCCGGGCGACATGGGACGATACTCTTATCTCTGCGTCGGGACTGCAAAGGCGATGACTGAAACCTTCGGCTCATCATGTCACGGTGCCGGCCGCATGATGAGCAGGAAGAAGTCGTCCAAAGTGAGCCGGGAGATGAACGTGATCGAGGAGCTCAGGAAGCGCGGCGTGGAGATCATGGCCCGCGGGAAACGCACCATTACTGAGGAGATGCCCCACGCTTACAAGGACGTAGCCAGTGTGGTGGACGTCATGGACGGCGCCGGCATCAGCCGCAAGGTGGCGAGGCTGAAGCCGATTGGGGTCATTAAAGGTTAATAAACATGGGAGATGCAACATGAGAAAAATGACAGTAACAGCGGGAATTACGCTCCTTTGCTTCGCCTGTTCAGGCGGAGGACAAGGCGGCCGGAATGTAGAATACCTGCAGTCCGAGGCATTCGCCGGGCAGAACCTCCCCTTCTCCGAAGCGGTACGCGTCGGAAACATGCTCTACCTGTCCGGGCAAGTGGGCAACAGACCGGGATCGCTTGAGGTGGTGGAAGGGGGTATCGGCCCCGAGACGCGGCAGACGATGGAGAACATCAAGGATGTCCTCGAGCGCTACGGCTCATCGCTGGATGAAGTGGTTAAGTGTACCTGCATGCTAACGGACATCTCCGAGTGGGGCGACATGAGCAAAGTCTACGCCGAGTTCTTTCCCGATCGGAAGCCCGCCCGCAGCGCCTTCGCCGGTACCGGCCTCGCCCTCGGCGCCAAAGTGGAGATCGAGTGCTGGGCAACGGTAGATTAACGTGGTAGCGACAGACCGTCTCAGAATTATCTTTTTTATTGTAAACGTGGTAGGCGGCATCGCTGTGTTAGGAAGCTACGCCCACGGTCTACTAACAGAGGTGGCACTGAGACCAAAGCTGTGGGGTGGTGTCCCCGAAGCGTGGCGACCGGTCTACACCGTCAATATGTTCTTAGCAGCGGGTGGCTACTTTTTCTTCACCGCTCACTTTTTGATGCGGGCATTGCCATCAGGGGCACTCTTTTTCAA
>JASLRT010000033.1 GCA_030743815.1 Candidatus Neomarinimicrobiota bacterium
GCCAGATTGACCGCGTTCAGCATTAGCTCGATGGACATGAAGATCGTGATGGCATTTCGGCGAAAAAGAACTCCAAACACACCCACTGTAAAGAGCGCTAGGCTCAGGGTAACGACATGTTCCAGAGGTACAATCATTATATCTTTCGCTTGGCCAGATACACTGTGCCAATGAGAGCCACAAGGAGTAACAGCGAAGCCACTTCGAAGGGTAATAGGTATTTGGTGAAGAGCGCTTCTCCCAGTGCGTTCACCCCGCCGGCGACAAACGTCCCTTGAGGTTGATGCAAAATACCTGAATCGCTCAGAAAAATGAGCAAAATACCAAGGAAAAACACTATGACAAGAAAAAGTGACAGCCCTCGCTGTAAATACCTGAAATGTTCTTGAGCTTTCTCACGCCCGAGGCTCAGGAGCATGATCACGAATAGGAAGAGAACCATAATAGCACCTGCATAGATAAGAATTTCAAGGATGGCCAGAAAGTAAGCCTCCAGCAGCAAGAATATCACCGCCAGAGAAAAAAAACAAAAAACCAGCAGGACGGCACTATAGACAGCGTTTCGATTCAGTACCACCAGCAGCGCCGAAGTGAGAGTAACAGCTGCAAAAAAGTAGAAGAAAAAACTTCCTGTCATCCGCTCCTCAGCTCCTTTGCCTGATTTTGCTTCTGATAGTAATTTTCATTTTTTGTCATTTCGTACACTTCAAGCAGACCGTCTTTGTTCATCCACAGGCCTTCACGGCTGCTATTCGAGAAGTCATATATCTCCGTCAGTTCGATAGCCTGTTCAGGGCAAGCTTGCTCACAGAATCCGCAATAGATACACCTCAGAAGATCAATATCAAAACGGACCGGATAACGCTCCTTGCCGTCTTCCCACGGGGATGCTCCTGGCACGATATGGATACATCGCGAAGGACAGGCGGCGGCACACATTTCACAGGCGACACAGCGGATTCTGCCATTGGGACACTTATTGAGACGATGAAGACCGCGGTATCCTTCGGGTGGGATGTGCTTGGTATCAGGATACTGGATCGTCACTTTCTTCTGGAAAAAATGCCGTAAAGTCACCTTCAGACCGTTCAGCAAAGCCGGGATATATAGTTTATCCCAAAAGGTCGGTTCATATGATGTAACAATAGTAGCCATCAGTTTAGACTGTCAAGGTCAGGTATCCGGCGGTTAGAAAAATATTTACTAATGCCAGTGGAAGCATCACCTTCCAGCCCAATCTCATAAGTTGATCGTAGCGAAATCTTGGGAATGTCCAGCGAACCCAAATGAAGATAAATAGGAATAGCGCTGTTTTGATTACAAAAGCAATCACAGAAAGCAGAACACCCAAATTTCCTAACGCCGCTTCATTCAGCAGAGGAATATCCCAGCCCCCAAGGAAAAGGGTCACCGTCAGCGCTGAGGCGGTAATCACGTTGGCGTATTCTGCCATGTAGAACATGGCAAACTTGAGACTACTGTATTCCGTATGATAACCCCCGACCAGCTCCTGCTCAGCTTCCGTCAGATCGAACGGTAGTCGATTCGTCTCCGCATAGACAGCAACCACAAAGATTAGAAATGCTAGTGGCTGTTTGAAAACGTTCCACGACAGAAAATGTCCCTGTTGCTGAGTGATAATATCATTGAGCCTGAGGGAACCCGCCAACAGGATAATGCTGACAATGGCCAGTCCCATAGCAAGCTCATAGCTGATCAATTGCGCCGACGACCTTAAGCCGCCGAGAAGAGGGTATTTGCTGTTGGAAGACCACCCCGCCAGTACGATACCGTAAACGCCGACGCTTGTGAGCGCCAAGATATAGAGGATGCCAATATTGATATCTGCCACTTGAAGCTGGATCACCCGTCCAAAAAGGTGAAGTTCTGAACCAAAGGGGATAATGGCGAAAGTCATCAGGGCGGGAACGATAAGCATCACCGGCGCAAGAAGAAAAATAGGTTTGTCCACGCCGGCCGGGATGACATCCTCTTTCATCAGGAATTTTATGCCGTCAGCCACAGGCTGGAGCAGTCCCTTAGGCCCGACCCGGTTGGGCCCTAACCTGTTCTGCATAAAGGCGGAAAATCGTCTTTCCGCCAGAGTCATAACCATGACCGTCAACATTATTGCACCAAAGACCACCAGAGCTTTGACACAAATGATGATGAAAGTGACAGAATCCATTACGACGCCTTCACCTCGCCATTAGTAGAGAGTCCATAATCTCCGAGTCGGAACAGAGATACACCTTCATAAGCCGGAAAACGCTTCCCCATCTCCGCCAAGACTTCCCCCACACCGGAATAGGAAAGTTCCCGTTTGCCAACCGTATTCATCACCTCCATGATGATTGCCCAATCCGGCCTCGCCTTTCCCTTCAGCGGCATGGAAGGTATCAGCCACTGGATCCGACCCTTATCGTTGGTCAATGTCCCCTCTCGCTCGAATGGCGCCGGCCCCGGAAGAATAAGATGCGCCAGCTGAGCTAAAGGGGTCATGGCATAAGTTTGAACCGTCAGGAAATCCATCTTCTTGAGCACTTTATCCCACTCCTGCGTCAACTCCCTGTCTACGCCATCATCCAGCGCATACATCAGCCTGATTTTGTCTTTTTTCGCCCTGGTCAGAAAATCATCAGCAACGCTTGGGTAGAGATCCTTAAGACCTCGCCAGTTAGGGGAGCGGTCGCGGCTGATGCGAAAACCGGACTCGAATACCGTATCCGTTTCTTCCTCCATCGGAGGCAGAGCACCAACAACTGCCCGCTCTTTGAAAATATTATTCATCAGTCTGCCAAACATGAAAACTGTCTCATTCGTATGAAGCGGTGAAACGATTCCGCCAACGATTGGTTTATCTTCCCCCTTCTTTCTAGTAAAATTATCCAGCACCTCCTTTAAGGCGCCCTCCCAGCTAATGGCCACCAACTCATCGTTCTTGCGGATCATCGGTGAAGTGACGCGATCACATTCTTCAAAGCGATGGAAACCGTAACGACCGATATCACACATGAAATAGCCGTTCACATCATGATTTTCCCTGGAACTGACCCTAAAGATCCGATCGTCCTGATAATAGACATAGATGTTGCACCCTGTACTACAATCTTGGCATATGGACGATTGCCGCTCAAGATTCCAGATACGATTAGTGTGGATATAATCAGTACCCAGCAAGGCTCCTACGGGGCAGATATCAACCACATTGCCCGCCATAAGATTATGCAGGGGCTTCTCTTCCAGAATGGCGATCTCGGAAGAATATCCCCTGTTCTCCACAAACAGTTCACCTGTACCGGAGATCTGACGTGTAAACCTGACGCAGCGGGTACACATGATACAGCGGTTACGGTTAATCACAACTCCTGAGCCGAGATTTTCTCCCGGACTGACACGTTTATCTTCTTCAAATCGACTGTGAGAATTGCCGTACTTGAAGGTATAGTCTTGGAGGTCACACTCTCCTGCCTGATCGCAGACAGGACAATCGAGAGGGTGATTGAGTAAGAGAAACTCCAGAATGTTTTTTCTCTCCTGTTTCACAATATCACTCTGTGTGTGGACCACCATATCATACTTACCAGCGATCTTCCTGTCGGGCGGTGTGTTACCGATAGTCGTGTTACACGCAACCTGAAGCTTCGGCATCCCCTCGATCTGAACCATGCACATACGGCAACTTCCCACTATTTCGAGAGCGGGATGATAACAGTAGTGTGGAATCTCGATCCCCTCTGCCTTGGCTGCTTCCAAAACTGTTGTTCCGACTTCCACTTCGAATTCAGCGTTGTCTATTTTCACAAATGGCATCAGGCCACCACCTTCGCAACAGGAAGATAAGCGACAAACTCATCTTCAAACTTTTCAACGAAACTTCTTACTGGCCACGCCACTGCCTCTCCGAATGGACAGACCGTCTTGCCGAAGCTCCCCTTCGATAAGTCAATCAGTCCGCCAATATTATCTGTAATTTGCAGCAGCATATCAATGTCTTTGCGTGTACCTGCTCCCCGGTATAGCCGCATCAGTATCTTCACCATCCAGCTTGTCCCTTCCCGGCAAGGAGTACACTGTCCGCATGATTCGTGGGCGTAAAACCTGGCGATATTGAGACACGCCCGTACCATATCCACTGTCTCATCCATGACGATCACCGCGGCCGAACCGAGCATACTTTTCTTGGCCGCAAGTGCGTCGAAATCCATAGTGACGTCTTCACACTCTTCGGCTGTGAGCAGCGCGGAAGAAGAACCTCCGGGAAAGACAGCCTTCAATCGCTTGCCGTCCTTAACACCCCCGGCTCTCTCGTGGATAAGTTCTTGCAGTGGGATACCCATCGCCTCTTCATACACACCAGGTTTGTTGACCCGTCCGGACAGACAGAACAATTTTGGACCGGGACCGTTCTCAGGACCGATAGATCGGTACCAGTCGGCTCCCCTTTCAAAGATAGAGGGCAGATTGCACAGAGTCTCCACATTATTGACAATGGTGGGACTTTTAAGATAGCCCTCAATTGCCGGAAACGGCGGCTTGATGCGCGGGCATCCTCGCTTCCCCTCCAGAGATTCGATGAGTCCTGTCTCTTCGCCACAGATGTAAGCACCGGCACCGCGGTGGATGACGACTTCAAGATCATACCCCGACCCCAAAATGTCATCACCCAAAAGGTTGGCTGCGTAGGCCTCCGTAACGGCATTTTGCAAAACCTGATACTCATTGTAAAATTCGCCGCGGATGTAGATAAAGGCGCGGTGACAATTGATCGCGTAGGAAGCGATGACGATTCCTTCCAGCATCAGATGTGGCGTCTCATTCATGAGGAGTCGATCTTTGAAGGTGCCCGGCTCGCTCTCATCAGCATTGCAGATCAAGTAAGTCGGTTTATCTGAATCTTTCGGAATGAAATCCCATTTGACCCCCGCGGGAAAACCGGCACCGCCGCGACCCTTCAGATTAGACTTCTTCGTCTCCTCGATCACTTCGGCACGAGACATACTGGTCAGGGTCTTCTCAAGAGAGCGGTATCCTCCCACGCTTCGATATCCAGCCAATGTATGCGAATCTTCTCGGTGGATATGGGCTGTGAGAACAGGCTTAAATTGAGTCAAGGTAAAGTCTCCAGAAGTTGGTCAAAATCTTCTAATGACAGCCCTTCATAATAATCGGTATTGATTTGAACAACGGGAGCAGTACCGCACGATCCGAGACACTCCACTTTCATCAGGGTAAATTTCTCATCGGCCGTCGTCTCCCCTACAGCGATGCCGTATTTTCCGCATACATGGTCGACCAGTTCATCCGCGCCATTCAAGCTACAAGACAGCGTCTGGCATACCTGAAGGACGTATTTCCCCTGCGACTTTGTGTAAAGCGTGGTGTAGAACGATACGGTATCCATAATCTCGCCCGGATGAGCTTCAACGATCTCAGCGATGGCATCGATTGCTCCTTGAGTGACATATCCCTCCTGCGACTGGGCCAGATGAAGAAGCGGCAGCGTGGCCGAACGCTTATCGGGATATTGGGATAGAATATTTTCAACCAATTCAGGATTGACATATTCAAACGAATCTTTGTGAGAATTATTGTTGCTCACCTATCTAATTCCCCCGCGATGATATTCATACTCCCTAATATCGCCACAGCGTCTGAAAGCATCTGGTCCTTCATAATATGGGGAAAAATCGAATAGTTGATGAAGGATGGCGGTCTTGTTCTAACGCGGTACGGAGTTCGCCCCCCATCACTCACGATGTAGTATCCCAGTTCACCATTGGGCGCTTCTGTCGCCACATAGGATTCCCCCACAGGCGGTTCCATTCCGCGGTTCGGCATGGTAATCTCAAAATGGTGAATAAGTCCCTCGATGGAATTGTAGACCTCATCCTTCGGGGGAAGCGTAAACTTATGGTCAGGATCAATGTTGATATCACCGGAAGGCATTTGTTCGATAGCTTGACGGCAGATATTTGTACTCTGCCGAATCTCTGCCATCCGCACCAGATAGCGGTCGAACACATCGCCGTTCAACGCAATGATAACATCAAAATCGAAGTCGTTATAGCTGGAATAGGGTTCCTTGACACGAATGTCCCAATCTATGCCGGAAGCTCTCGCCATAGGACCGCTCAGACCGTAAGAAATAGCATCGTCCTTGGAGATTACGCCCACATCTTTTGTCCGGTTGTGCCAGATGCGGTTCCTGTTCAGGAGGGTTTCAATATCGTTCACCACCCCGTCCACTTGATCAAGGACTTTTGTAACTGCTTTGTCAAAATTTTCGGGTATGTCACGCATGAGACCACCAACGCGGGTGTAGCTTGTGGTAAGGCGGGTACCCGTCGCCATCTCGAAGAGGTCGT
The DNA here is from genome assembly GCA_030743815.1 of Candidatus Neomarinimicrobiota bacterium. Lineage (NCBI taxonomy): Bacteria > Pseudomonadati > Fidelibacterota > Fidelibacterota bacterium. The sequence goes on from JASLRT010000033.1 coordinate 6,369, forward strand.
ATATCTCTTCCCTCAGACGGAAACCATACAAGAAAACGGTGAAAGCGCCGATATCTACCGCCTGCATACCGATGGCCAGCAGGTGATCTGCTATACGGCTCAGTTCGCACATGAGGACGCGAATGACCTGTGCCCGCTTTGGCACCTCGATTTCCATCAGCTTTTCAGCTGAGAGAGCATAAGCCACGTTGTTGCACAGCGGCGAAAGATAGTTCATCCTGTCTGTAATAGTGATGTACTGGTTAAAATTGAGATCTTCTCCAAGTTTTTCAAAACCGGAATGGAGATAGCCGATTTCCGGAGTACATTTTATTACCATCTCACCGTCAAGCTCCATGATGACCCTTAAAGTTCCGTGCGTGGCAGGATGGGACGGGCCGAAATTGAGGACCATCTTCTCTGTCTCTAAAGATTTCCCAGTTGTATCAACCATAGTGCATTATCACTCTGCTTTACTCCCCCATCGCCTTTCGACGATCCGAAAATCTCTTCTCTCCCCCCTACCGACCCGCGGGTAATCTTTCCGCAGCGGATGATCTTTATAGTCATCTGGATTTAAAATTCTGATGAGGTTGGGATGTTCTTCGAATTTGATACCATAAAGGTCAAAAACTTCTCTTTCTTGCCAGTCTGCCGTTTTCCAGAGCGATTCCGCCGAAGGTATGACAGGATTATCCTGCGCCACATAAGCCTTCACCACCACCCTTTCTATCTTTGAATGCGAAAGCAGATGATAGACAACAGCGAAGCGCTCATGGCCGCCGAGCGTAAGGTTATCCACCGCCGTGATATCGGAGAGAAAGTTGAATTCAGCGTCGCGCAGAATTCGCAGGACGGGAAGAATACTCTCTCCTTTGATATGGAGTACCGCCTCACCGCCCACCTCGGAAACTTCAAGCAGAGAATCGGAAATCTCGTCTCTTACAGATTTGAGGATTTTCTCCAGCGTCATCTATTCCACCGCCGGCACCGAATAGTCAGATATCCGCTCCTTCTCCACCAGCCGCTGCAGTTTCATCAGGCCGTCCACAACACCTTCGGGCCGAGGAGGGCATCCGGGAACATACATGTCCACAGGGATGAACTGGTCTATTCCCTGGATGACGCTGTAAGTATCGAAGACACCGCCGCTGGAGGCGCAAGCCCCCATGGAGATAACCCACTTCGGTTCAGGCATCTGTTCGTAAATCCGGGTAAGAACAGGCATCATTTTGATAGAAATCCGCCCGGCAACGATGAGGAGATCGGACTGTCGTGGAGAGAATCTAATGGCTTCAGCTCCGAAGCGGGCCATATCCGTTCGAGCGGCTAGTACCGCCATAAATTCGATTCCGCAACAGGCGGTACCAAAAGGCATGGGCCAGAGCGAATTCTTGCGGCCCCAGTTGATCGCACTCTCCACTGTCGTGGTCAGGATGTTGGATTTCAAATCCCGCTCAGACATCGTGAGTGAGGATTGGGGATTGCGTATTACAGATTTCCACTGTTAAGCCGCAAGTCCAGCACAAGCACCGTTTTTCTCTCAGATTCATCGCTTCCCCCTGCAAGCCGCACTTGGCTCATTCCCACTCCAAAGCGCCCTTCTTCCAGACGAAAAGATAGCCGAACGTCAGAATAGCCAGGAACACCACCATCTCAAAGAAGATGAAAGAACCGCTCGATAAAAACTGTCTGTATACGACAGCCCACGGGTAAAGAAAAACTATTTCTATATCGAAGATGATGAACAGGAGAGCAATGATGAAATATTTTACTGAGAAACGGATGCGCGTTTCACCTATCGGATCGACCCCTGATTCATAGGGCATCAGCTTGACAGGATCCTTAATCCTCGGACCGATAAGATGCGTTAGAACAAGGGTGACGATGCCGAATCCGGCAGCGAGGATAAAAACTACAAGGATCGGTAAATAGTTCTCAATCATGACTAAGGGTTTAGACGGCTTTCTCGAAGATGCTCATGTCCCCTCCCGACTCGCCAAATCTAAGTTGCTCGAGAGTGGGGAAAATTTACATCCTCACTACAAAGAACATCAAGGAATTGTGGACCCAGTCCGCAACCGGAGCCCAGTATATACCAAAAAGTAGCGTGGGGATACCCAAGCCTACGAGCAGTACGGCTGAAAGCCTGGGTGGAAAGTACAGCTCAGTCTGAGTCTCACCCTCGAAGTACATCTTTTTCATCACCCTCATATAGTAATACAATGAGACGACACTGTTAAGTACTCCCAGAACGGCAAGCCAATAAAACTGGGGTCCTGCCTTAATGAGGGCAGCGAAGAGATAGAATTTGCCGATGAAACCGGCTGTGGGTGGTATCCCTGTGAGGGAAAACAGAAAGAGTGCCATCAAGCCCGCAAGAAATGGAGACTTGAAACCGATACCGCTGTATTCGTCGATGAGTTCAGTACCGAACTTATTAGAGACAATAATTGCTATCAGGAAAGCACCAAGCTGCATGAACAGATAGACAACGATGTAAAAGATTATGGCATAGACCCCATCCTGTGATAGAACCGGTACCGCCATGAGGATATAACCGGCGTGGGCAATGCTGGAATAGGCAAGCATGCGTTTGATATTATCCTGCTGGATCGCCACCAGGTTGCCGAGGGTCATGGTGATGGCGGAGATGACCATGATCAGGTGCTGCCACGGTATCCCTTCCATCATCTGCCACACCGCCATATTAAGTGAATCTCCCACACCCAGTAGTGAATTGAAAAATCTGACCAGCAGAGCGAAGCCGGCGGCCTTCGGCGCCACAGAGAGGTAAGCGGTGATAGGGGTCGGCGCCCCCTCGTAGACATCAGGCGTCCAGAAATGAAAAGGGACGGCCGAAATCTTGTAGCCGAATCCAGCCATGATGAGGATTGAAGCGGTAGTGAGCGTGAGAGTAGCCTCATCTCCAGCCAGCGCCAAAGCGTCCGCTATCTCGAATACTTTCGTAGTCCCCGTTAGACCGTACAACAGACTGAGGCCGTATAGCATCAGCCCGGAGGAGAACGCTCCGTAAATGACGTACTTAAGCGCCGCCTCATTGGATCTCACCTGACTCTTCAGGAATCCCGCCAGGATAAATGAAACGATACTCACCACTTCAATCGAGAGGTAGACCATGATGAGATCAACGCTGGAAGCCATGAGCGACATGCCCAGCACCATCACCGCCAGCAGAGTAAAGTATTCTCCTGTTCTCACCTGTGACAGTTCATCCGTCTGCATTGACATCAAGATGACAATAACTGTAGCGATCAGGAAAATAAATTTGAAGATTCGGGAAAACGGGTCGAGGGCAATTGAGTTCAGAAACAGACTGTTCACCTCATCCGCTGGTGACAGCCAGAGAGCGGTAAGAGCCACCACCAGGCCACCCAGTACCCAGTATCCCACATTGCGGGATTGATCTTTTGAATAGAACAGATCGGCGAGAACGGCTATCATTATCGTCGCCACAACAATCAGTTCAGGCACGAAATAGGCTACGCTCTGGAAATTGTCCATAAGTCCTTAGAAGAGAGCCAGTAGAGAACTTTGCTGAACGATACTGATGAGATTAGCCATGGTCACCTTCATTACGTTTAGGACCGGTGTCGGATAAATGCCCAATAAGATGACTATACTTGCAAGGGGAACGAGTGTGAATATCTCCCTGCCGTTAATCTCCGGCATGTCGGCATACTTCTCATTCAACTTGCCCAGGAAGATGCGCTGATACGACCATAGGAAGTAGGAAGCGTTGAGAAGAATACCAATTGTAGATGCAATAACAATAGTTTTGTAAACGGGAAAGGCACCTATGAAGCAGAGCGCTTCGCTGATGAATCCTGAAAGGCCGGGCAATCCGAGACCGGCAAACCAGGCGACAGCCACAATCCCGGCATAGATGGGCATCTGTGTTGCAAGTCCGCCGAATCCGTCGATGTTGCGGTGGTGGGCGCGGTCATATACAACACCCACCAGGATAAACAACATGGCTGTAATAGTGCCGTGATTGAACATTTGAAGAACGGCTCCGTTCATTCCCGCCTGGGCCGCTGCAACGTTGCCATCATACCTGGCCCCCGCGGCCACAACGGCAGCCATTCCCAGCATTACGTAACCCATATGGTTAATACTTGAGTATGCCACCATTTTCTTCAGGTCTGTCTGAGCCAGCGCACACAGGGCGCCCCAGATAATGTTGATCAAAGCCAGAACCGCCAGCGCCGTAGCAAACCAGACCGCGCCATCCGGGATCATTGGATAGCTGATTCTGAGCATTCCGTAGGTCCCCATCTTTAGAAGGACACCCGCCAGGATGACGGAGACGGCCGTGGGCGCTTCCACATGAGCCAACGGCAACCACGTGTGAAACGGAAAGACGGGTACTTTAATAGCAAAAGCGATGAACAGCATTATCCATACTACCTTCAGACCACTGAAGCCCCACCACGAAAGCGTCCCCAGGGCTGTTGGAGCTACTGCCATCAGTTCTACCATATTGAACGTCCGACCACAAGCAAAATAGAGCGCCAAGATGGCGATCAGCATGAGGACAGAACCTGCCAGTGTATACAGAAAAAACTTAATAGCCGCGTATTCGCGCTGGGACCCGCCCCACATTCCGATAAGGAAGTACATGGGGAGAAGCACCACCTCCCAGAAGATGTAAAACAGAAAGAAATCGAGGGAGAGAAATACACCCATCATGCCCGCATCAAGCATGAGAAAGAGGGCAAAATACCCCTTCACCGCCTTGCCGATGTTCCAGCTGACGAAGATGCAGAGGAAGGAAAGCAACGCCGTTAGGAAAACCATCGGCAGACTGAGGCCGTCCACACCGAGAAAATAGGAGATATTGAACGACGGAATCCAACTCAGATGTTCCTGAAATTGAAAACCACTGCTGTTGCGATCAAACTGCATCCAGAGCAAAATTGCCAGCCACAGCTGCAGACCGGTAGCAACCGCGGCAATAATCTTGATCACATTCTCCTTTTCACGAGGAATGAGCGTAATGGCGATCATGCCGATCACCGGCATCCAGACAGTCCAGCTTAAAATGTTCCAATCCATACTTTCAGATTCCTTCCTTGTCTACATCACTTGAAAGACAAAAATGAGGATAATTCCTCCCAAAACCCATACCAGATAGTTCTGCACTTTTCCCGTCTGAATCAGGCGCAGCGTCCGGCCGAAGAACAGGGTAGAATCCCCGACACCATCAACTATCCGCTGATCGAGCACATCGTAATCCCACCGGATTCCCACAAGCCTGGAGAGCCTTTCAGTGACCCTGCCGATGCCGTTAATGATATATCTGTCATACAAGTCCCAATCGATGAATCCGATAATCTTGGAGAAAACAACTGTAGGACCGATAAGCAATTTCTGATATATCTCATCGATGAAGAATTTGTTGAAAGACAGTTTATACGGTAGGGCAAGCCGTTCCGCCAACCGTTCGGCAGAGAGTTGTTTCTTGAGATAGATAACAACAGCGAGTGCAATGCCCGAGAGGGCCACCAGAATAGAAAGAGCCATAGCCAGATTGTGAGCATGGTGCATCCCTTCGGCGATTTCATGGGCGGACGGGTTTGCACCTCCCGGAACGACAGAATCCCGCGCTACGACTAATTCTGTAAACCACCCCGCATCGGAAAATGGATTCAGATGCGGTAGTGTATAGAAGAGAAAGATCGATAGCGTCGCCAGAATAATCAGAGGCGTTGTCATGACAGCTGGCGATTCGTGAATGTAATGGCTGACCTCCTCCCGGGCGGCTTTGCCGTGGAAAGTCATGAAGATAAGCCTGAACATGTAAAAAGCTGTCAAAAGGGCTGCACCAAAACCGAATACAGCAAGGAGGAAGTGCTGTGGATGGTGCGAGGAGAAAGCAAGTGTTCCCGCAAGGATGGCATCCTTGGAAAGAAATCCTGATGTGAAGGGGATTCCAGCAAGGGCCACCGTGCAGATAACCATGCTCCAATAGGTTGTTTTCATCCCCCCTTTCAAGCCGCCCATATTGCGCATATCCTGGGGATCAGACTCATGGTCATTAAGTTCATCATAAGCGTGATGCATGGCGTGAATGACGCTGCCGCTGCAGAGAAACAGTCCTGCCTTGAATGCAGCGTGCGTCACCAAATGGAAGAAGCCAACTACATAAGCTCCGACACCTATGGCCATAATCATATAGCCGAGCTGGCTTAAGGTAGAATAAGCGAGGACTCGTTTGATATCGTT
>JASLRT010000034.1 GCA_030743815.1 Candidatus Neomarinimicrobiota bacterium
ACAGCAAATATTATTGGGAATAATATACGTTTTGGAATTGTAGTTACTTTAATCCATAATCGACTGCCAAAGAATCCAAGAGCTAATAAAATAATATTTGCTAATAATAAGCTTGCAAGTAAACCATAAATAATGTCAGGACTAGAAATAAATAGTTGCGGACCGGGAGTAAGATCGTGAATCATTAACGCTCCGATCAGTACGGCAGTGGAGGCACTGCCCGGTATTCCTAATGTCAATAATGGAATTAATGCACCGCCAACGGAACTACTGTTTGCTCCTTCTGCAGCTGCTACTCCTTCCATGCTACCTTTTCCAAACTCCTCAGGTGTTTTGCTCATTTTTTGAGTCAAATCATAGGATATAAATGCAGCTATTGTTGCCCCCGCTCCCGGGAATATCCCGATTATTGTACCTATAACAGAAGAGCGCAAAATGGTCAATTTTAACTTCCAATATTCTAAGAAAGTTGGCCATTTTTGTTTACCGGAATCAGCAGCTTTGCTGTCAAATTTTCCGTTTTCCAATTGTTTAAATATTTCGCTTAATGCAAATAAACCAATCAGTGCAGGTATCAAAACGAATCCATCATATAAGAATGATAGCCCAAATGTAAATCGGCTTACTCCTGAAATCGGATCTATACCTATAGTATTAATCAGTAGTCCAAACATTGCTGCAATAAATGCTTTGATCCAATTTTTTCCACCAAGTGATGCTACTGTGGTGAGCCCGAATATCGCTAAGGCGAAATACTCAGCCGGATGAAATTTCAAAGCGACTTTTGCAAGCGGACCTGAGAAAAATATTAATATTAGAGTACCTACAATACCTCCAATTGTTGATGCTACTAGAGATACTCCAAGTGCCATACCCGGTTTACCTTTTTTAGTTAATGGGTATCCGTCAAATGATGTAACTACAGATGATGGAGTGCCGGGTGCATTGATTGTTACAGCTGTAATGGAACCGCCATAGTTTGCAGCAATATAAATTGCGACAAGTAAAATCAGTGCTAAAGTTGGAGTCATTGCATATGTAAAGGGGACTAGTAATGCCACTCCCATCGAAGGAGAAAGCCCCGGCGTTGCCCCTGCTATAATACCCATTGTAACACCCAAAATAATTGTAAGGATAGGTATTACTCCAATTATGTATGAAAGTCCATCACCTAAATTTGAAAGTAATTCCATTAGAATAATCCCTCAAACCACTTACCAAGCGGAAGCGGTACAAATAATATCTTATAGAAAATGATATATGAAAACACAATCCATGTTGCAGATGTAATGAGCATTACTTTTATATTCTTATAACCTAAATAAATCATTCCGGTAATCATAAAAACAAAAGTGCTTAGGAAATACCCGACATAATTCATCACTAATAAATAAACTACAAGGAAGCCAATAAATGTTAGAACAATATCAACTCTCGGTCCTGCGTGCTCTACACCCTCTTTATTCCTTAACGTTTTTACTAATAGTAAAAGAGAAAGTGGAACTAAGGCAAATATCCATAAACGAGGAACAACAGCTGGTCCAACTTCACCACTCACCGGAAAAATGAAAGATTGTAGATAAAATACTATTGAAATTAATAGGAAAAAGCCAATTACCATTATCCTGCCAAAAGTATTTGAGAACGATGATTTATATATCAAGTATCCCGCTAAACCAATGACAGTAATCAAACCTATGGTTAAAATTAATAAAGGGGTCCCCTCTCCATATTTACTTAACCCGTTATTACTAGAAGTAGAAATAATCTCCGACTTCGTTAGATAATATTCGAATGTTTCAACATCCTGCTTAACAATATCAGTAAACTCATCACCGCCAATGAATTCAACATCAATACCGCCCTTTTCCCAAAATTCTTTCCAATCAGGATCTACTGTAACTTGTTGGAATAGGTTAGTATACCATTCAATAACATCAGGTGGTGTTCCTGCTTTTAGGGCAAACCCACGCCACATATATTCATTGTTTAGTGTAGTCGTACCAAGTTCAGCGAAAGTTGGTGCATTAGGGAAAGCTTCTAACCTCTCATCACTTGAAACTGCAGCAATGTACAAATCAGGGTTACCAAGAGCATCGCGTGGATTACCAACATAAGCAACTCCCTGCTCACCAAGTAAAGCAGCAATTGCTTTTCCACCACTTTTGTATGGAATCCATTTGGCATACATACCATATTCATCCCATATTTTCATAGCGGTTACATGATCTAATCCACCAGCTGCTGGTCCCACCCAATTCTGTTCTCCGGGATTTTGTAATGCATCATTGACAATATCATTCCATTCAAAAATATCATTTTCTACATTTGTCAAAACGCATTCGGGATCAGCCATTAACATTGCCGTCCAATGCAGCGCATTTACATAATCGCGACCACCTACTTGAATGAATTTGGCAATATTTGATTTTGTACAAGCATAAAGATTGTATCCGTCTTCAGGAGCTTGTAGTACCTTTTTCAATGCAACAATTCCACCGGCACCGGGTTTATTTTCAACGACAAATGTCGCATCTACGTATTTATCCGCTACACTTGCAAATTTGCGAGCTGTTATGTCGATTAATCCGCCCGGACCTGTATAGACAACAATTTTGATAGGTTTATCAGGGAAACCCGCAAACACAATACCGAAAAGGAGGAAAAATAAAATACAAAATTTAAGTGTTGATTTAATCACCATTTTTTAGGTTGATGTTAAATCATTATTCAAACAACCCCGTTATGGATTGTTCTATTTTTTTACCAGGTTGTATAAGGATTTTTCAAAAGCATCATATTATAATACTTTACCTGCCCGGTCACCTCATCACCCACAAAATCCGGTTTATTGAACTGTTGATCTTCACTTTCCAGCTCAACCTCAGCAATAATTAGACCATCATTTACACCGTGAAATTCGTCCACTTCCCAAATAAGCCCACCGTATTCATATTTATATCGTGTCTTTTCAATTAAAGGTTGATCACAGAGTGTCAACAGATGATCCGCATCTGATACCGATATCTCCGTCTCAAATTCATAACGGCTGGTGCCGCTCTTATCGCCCATCCCTTTTATGGTTAAAACACCCTTCTTCCCGGCCGATGTCTCTACAGTCCTGATGCGGACAGCACGTTCCTTCTGCGGCTGGAGATAGCCCTGGCGCAGTGTCGTCCCCTCCATATCTTGAGGTAGACTATCCTTTACCAGGAACTTGCGTTCGATCTCTTGCGTCATATCATAACCCCCTTCAATTTGCTAACGGTTTGTCGATCCAACCGATGGTGCGCTTGATGGCCTGAAGGTAGTTGATGTTTTCCACCCCCTCAAGACCTACATCACTCAACGTTTTCAGTACATCCGGAATTTCAGTCGATTCGGAATTGATGGTTACCACAGTGTTACCGTCAATCTCCACATTGGCCACTTCACAAATAGTATCGTTCACCATGTGCCCGAACCGCTCCTTATTTACGGTCACGGCTTGCAGATCTGGATGAGCCTTCACGAGGGCAAGAAATTCGTCCCGGGTATACTCCTCTTTTTCGAATGCCGGCATATCCACCTGAAAGGCAGGAAAGACTTCTCCCTCGAGTACAGTGCAAGATACAGGAAACTCCGCCTTCATGAGAGGATTCCACTGTTCAAGACCGTCTGTTGTCTGCACATAGGTCTTGATGTCCATTTTACCGCCGCGGATCTTAGTATTGTTGACGTCATTCGTACGTGACATAATATAGATCTCATCCGAGTGTCTCACTTTAACATGTTCCGGGACCGGCGCTGACAGTTCTGCCATCCGTGAGGCCTCCCGTGCGAAGTCAGTTCCGAATGATCGGAACTCGAACCTCGGCTTTGATATTTCACCGATCTTCATCTTTTCTTGTGCCATGATAGACCTCTCCTATGCTAAGACTGTTAAGTAATTCACAAATACCGTGCCAAGAGCAGCAAAACGATCTGTCGAGAGATCGAGGATGGAGGAACTTAACGGGAGATGCCTCCAATTCGCCAATAAGACGAACTGTTGTCACTTATAGGGTACTTATACTCAACCGGTGAGCCCATATCGCTGCATTTTGCTTCGCAGCGTAGTTCGAGGAACTTTGAGCATCTCGGCAGCATCTTTCTGACGCCATTTGCACTTCTCAAGGGCTTCCAGAATCATCGATTTTTCCAGCGCCGTTGTGGCTTCTGTCAGACTCGAAGCATCCGCATCAATCAGAGCCGTTTCAGGTTTGTGGAAATGTGAGGGTAATAGACTGGCCTCCAGCGTTTTTTCTTGGGCAAGGGCGATCATCTGGATTATCACGTTCTCGAGTTCACGTACATTCCCAGGCCACTGATACTCCATAAACCTTTCCAACAACGCCGGCGTCATAGTGTAACCATCGCCAAACTTATCAAGGGAATGTGCGGCTAAGAGAGGAATGTCTGACTGTCTTTCGCGCAGCGGAGGTATCTGGACATTTACCACGTTCAGACGATAAAACAGATCGTCCCTGAATTCTCCCTCCTCCATTTTGTGTCTCAGATCGACCTTTGTGGCTGCTACGATCCGCACATCCACAGAAATGGTCTGCTGACCGCCCACCCTCTCAATTTCGCGCTCCTCGATGGCACGCAACAGCTTCACCTGTAGAGGCTTTGGCAAATCGTCAATATCATCGAGAAAAATGGTGCCTCCATCGGCCCGTTCAAATCGGCCGATGCTCCGTTTCGCCGCTCCGGTAAAAGCTCCCTTCTCGTGGCCAAACAGTTCACTCTCAAACAGAGATTCAGGCAGAGCCGAACAGCTTACCTTTATCAGTGGTCCGCCTTTTCTTGCGCTCAGATCGTGGAGTAGATCCGCTATCAATTCTTTGCCTGTTCCGCTCTCACCCTCAAGAAGTACCGTGTGCTCGCCCGGCGCTGACTGATGAATGCGTTCCAGAGATCGCCGGAAGGACGGTGCGTTGCCGATAATCTCATGCTTCTCAGAAAGACGTCCCTTCAGCTCTCTGTTTTCGCTCAATAGCGACTGGTAACTATCCAGTTGAGCCATGCGGTGGAGAAGTTCCTCCTGCGAGAATGGTTTAGTCAGGTAATCGTGTGCCCCCATCTTTAAAGCCTCAACGGCAGATTCAACGGTTGCATAGGCTGTCATAAGAACAACATGCGTCGAGGGCGACCGTTTCTTCACTCGCCTCAGAATTTCAATGCCGTCATAGCCCGGCAGGCGCAAATCGGTGAGGACCACATCAAACACTTCTTTTCCAAGCGCTTCAGCCCCTTTTTTACCGTCACTGCACGGATGGACCGCGTACCCCGCTTTACGCAACGCCTTGTTAAGCGACACTCTCAGAATTTTTTCATCTTCTATTAACAGTATTTTCATTACGATCCCAAAGGCAGCAACACGGTAAATTTAGCACCCTTTGTTCCGTTAGAAGATACATCAATCCGACCCCTAAGTCCGTGGACAATCTCCCTTGTCACATAAAGACCCAGTCCTGTCCCTTCTCCCACCTGCTTTGTGGTGAAAAAAGGCTCAAACAGGTGCAGCATGACGTCTTCTGAGATACCATGACCATCGTCCTCTATCTCCAGGGTGACCATACCATCAGCTTCTCCCGTACGGCACACTATATGGCCATTTTCATCCACTGCATCAAGAGCATTAATAATGAGGTTCATACAAATCTCATCCAAGAGATGGGGATCGCAATAGAGTGCCGGTAGACCGTCTGGATTTTCAAACTTTACATCCGCTTTCTTTGATTGAATAGTGTAGTCCAGGAGCTGGACAGCATTCGTCACCGCATCCGCCAGAGAAGCGTCAGTCGTTACATCGCCTCTTCTACGGGAAAAACCGAGCAGTTTTGTGATGACAGATTCAATTTTCTTCAGTGCTTCATCGATAAGCGTCAGATACTCTTGACGCTCTTTCTCATCACTCGCATCTGAAAGAATATTGGTGATGGCGTGTCTGATGCCTGTGAGCGGGTTATTAATTTCATGAGCAACGCCCGCCGCCAGTCTCCCCACCGAGGCCAGTTTTTCCGCGTGAAAGAGGCTTCGCTCAGAATCGCGCAGTTCCTGACTTGACTGGATGAGTCGCTCTCTCATTTCATTAAATCGGGTGGCAAGTCTTCCGATCTCATCATCCCCTTCAGGAAGATCGATCTGAGACTCTCCAAAGCTGAACTGATCCACGGCAACCATCATCCGATTCAACCTCTTGGTGATCTGTTCAGCCATCAGATTGACAACAGCAAGCGTGATCAAAATGACGGTAAAACCTGCGAAACTTATAAGGATGAGAGCATACCGTACTTCAGTTTGAACCTTGGTGGCGTCGAATCCGAGAACGAGATAACCCCAGACCTTGGATGATATCCCGATGGAGGCGGTTGTCTGCAGTATCCATTCACTTTTCGACCGATAGATATAATCACCCAGTTGAGAAGGAGGCATCCTCTTGAACCATTCTCCCTCCGTGCTGGATGCCAGCGCTGAGCTGCCTGCTGCATCCACGAAAACTGCATAGATAATTGCCTGATCCTGATCCGAGCGAAGAGTTCGCAAGGTGCGGTGGAAATAGTCTTCCGGTGGCGATTTTCCCATTTCACTAGACAGCATGGCATCGGTCAGCGGGATGGCGCCGATGTGGGCAACACTCTGAGCGGACCGCATATGTTTCTCTAGAACGAGCCGTTTCATGCGGCCGAATACAAGCACCATAGTCACGGCAACCACACCGATCAACAATGTACCGAAGAGGAGAGTCAGCCGGGCCTTGAGAGTTTGGGGGAGAGTGAACATCAGCGCGTGCCGCTTCCGATTATATTCCTGATGATGTCGTAATCCTTATTCTGGGCCAACTCAAAACCGTGGGAAAATTCCTCATCCCACGATTCAAGACGCTCTCGCATCCCGGGGTCAGCCGGATCGATGGCAAGCAATGCATCGCTGATTGCCTTCTCTATCTCCCGAGGAGTCTGACTGGATACGACAATGGGAGTAGACGGGATCGGCGGCGATATGTGGAAAACCTTCAACCCCTTCGCGACGTACTGATCAGCCACCACGCTTTTGACTACGCCAGCGTCAAATTCCCCACTGAGCACTCTCTCCGCAACAGTCGTATGATAGGGAACAAATTCATATCGTAACAAATCGTCCGGCATGATAGAAGAATGCGCTGAAAGGTAGTGGGGCATCCACTGCCCCGTTAGAGATTCTTCCGATGGAAACAACAGTCTTTTGCCTCTCAAGTCAGGCAAATCCTCAATGGGACTGTCACTCCGGGTGACAAAGACGATGTGGAAGTAGTCTTTTCCTTTTGCATTAAGCGGTCTTAGCAGAACGTTGAGACCGTACTCTTTCTGTGAGGTGACATAGATGAGGCTTCCGAGGGAGGCAGCACATATTTCTCCGGAGCCTAGTTGTTCAGCCGTTCCGGCGTACGATGTGCTAAGTTTCAGTTCAAAAAGATACGGGGTCTTTTCAGACAGATAGTCCATGATGGGCTGATAACCGAGATATATCTCGCGGGGAGTATACCGCGACACGACCCCAAAGTACTGCACCGGTTTGTCCACAAACCTGCTCTCTCTGACCGGTTCTGCAATCGGAATTGAGATATCCGTGGCCCAGCGAAGAGAAAGCCATATAACCGCGGAGGCGGATGCTAAGGCAACGATGAGCGGGAGTCTGTCACTTCTTTTCATGATGGCTGATAGGTCAATGCAGAATTAATCTCGCGAAAACAGTCAAGTGTAATTTACTCCGCAAATCCAATTTACGCTACCAGTCCTGGTGCAGGGCAAAGACCAGACTGATCCTTAAGTCAAGTCTTGGTGAGACTTTGAGTCCAAACCGGAGGTGAAGAGGAGCATAAGGAATCTGCAGTCAGCGCTGGGAACGGAATACTCCATCTGCAAAAAAACGAGGAAACTCCTCGGCAATCCTCCCTTGCTTCAAATATTCCATTGATATAGATTTGGGAGAGAGCAACTCAGACAGATCGTTCTGTGATAAACAATTTCCTGCATCGATCATGCCGTGATGAAACGAACTTTCGCAAATAAGGTTACCTCGTGCGGCGGGGCCTTTATCTTGCTGATTCTCCTTCTGACGCGCGCTGACGGCACGAGACTTTATGATTTCTCTGTTACCGCAGGAACCGCACTGCCGCTAATGGGGCTGAATGACTGGTACAATCCGACACCTCAACTCGGTATCCAAGCCGTTTTCCCCCGCGATGAATCTCACCAGATTATTGTGGAAGTGCACACTCTAAGATTCGATCACGGTGCCATCGAGGATAGAGAATTCCGCTGGCTTGTTGACTATCAACTATACAAAAGTCCACAGGCCGCGGCGCAGATGATCTGGAACGACTTCATCGTAAAGAACAGGACGCTCTTGCCGGAACGTTCAGTCTCTTTCGGCAAGAAGCGGTGGACCCCTTTCTGGAGTTTCGGCGCAGGTTTCTACAACTATGTCCACCGCGTGAGTGGATTGGTCTATCCCGGCCAGCCGCAGACGCCCCTCGATACAGAGTTCGTGATGAACCCAGTTTCAGATCGAAGGGTCGCCTGGGGCGGCAACCTGGGGGCCGGAGCAGCTGTACCGCTGGCGGGACGATTCCTAGCTCTAGTGACGGCAGACTATCACGTGGCCATCGGCTATCTGCGCCCGTTCGAGGACTGGGGGCTCAGTGAAGTGGTTCCCATTCAGTTTCTGTCAATAAACATCGGGGTAACCTTTTAAATCTCCAGACACGAAGTTTAAGGAGAAAAGGTGAAAACTAACATGGAGGTAACGAAATGAAGAAGATCACAATGATGCTTACTGTTCTGGGATGTCTGCACGCTCAGGGGTGGCACGAAAGTTTCTCAACGGATGCAACAGCTGACGCTTCGTTCTTCTTGGACAGCGATAATACCTGGCAGTGGTGGGGTTGGGGGAGCGTTGAGGTGAAGGAGGGCGCCCTCCATATGAAAGCGGCCGAAGATATTTTCGGACTGAACACATGCTGGCTTCATATAGGAGAAGCGTCAGATCCTAACGCTTTGGTCACACCGCAAGATGCGGAAATATACGTCAAGTTTAAGATATCCACTGAGGGTCAGCCGAGCGATGACGATCAATTCCATGTTGCTTGTGTGGGCGATCCCAATTTTATTACCAATACTAACGTATATACGGTTGCGACCGTCCCTTCAGGAAAGGCGGCCGGAGTGTTCTACTTCGCTGAAAATCAGACGAAGGTGGCGGTGCCGAAAGGATTTATCGAATACGAGGAATGGCTCTGGTTCAAAATTGTGGTTCAAGATTCGGTCATCAACGGCTGGATCATGCCCGAATGGGGAGAGCCTAATTCGGATACGGGTGAGCCTCCAGTGGAGCCACATTTTCAGTGGATACAGTCAAACGTGAATGATGAGACGGGATTCGATCCAAGACTGGTTCTGGTGGCAGCCACAGAGGATGACTCGGTAACCGTCATTGTTGATGAGGTTTACTACAATACAGCCCCCACTCTTTCAGCAGGAGACGGCGCATTAGCGGTCATCGAGCGGCTTAGACTGAGTCAGAACTATCCGAATCCGTTCAATCCAGTCACCACCATCAGTTATGAGCTGGCCCAATTCAGCAGAGTTACCCTCAATGTCTACAACTTGAAAGGTAAATTGGTAGCAACACTTGTGAACGGCTGGGCAACTCCCGGACCGCATGAGACGCATTGGGACGCCACCGATGTTCCGTCGGGAATCTACTTTTGCCGTCTGGAGACGGGCGGATTCTCCGAGACGAGAAAGATGGTGTTGGTAAAATAGCCTCTGCATGACCCCATTCGGGTATTGCGCGGATGACGTCGACTCCCCATCGGAGCAAGAGAAAAGCAGATAGTTGTATATGGCGGATCAACTGAATGCGTAAAGCGATCCGCTCCGTCCTTTTCACCTTTAGCCTTCTACTCGCATCAAGAGCTGTAGCCGGTGTCACCGGTAAGATCCAAGGTCAGGTGACAGACGTGAACAGTGCTCCCTTACCAGGAGCTAACGTGATGCTCGTGGGAGCGAACCGTGGCGCCGCTGCCGACGCATTAGGCAATTACATTATCCTCTCCGTCCCTCCGGGAAACTACGACCTGGCTGTGCAGGTCATCGGATACGAAAGGGTGGTACAGCTTGGTGTTCTGGTCAACGTTGACCGTACCACCCATGTCGATTTCCAACTGGCGATGGAAGCTGTGGGCCTCGAACAAGTGGAGGTGACAGCAGAAAGATCGAAAGTAGCGGTGGACAGGACATTCAGTGAATACATAGTGAACTCAGAAGATATCAACCGTTCGGTGATGTTGAAGAGTGTCGGCGATCTAATCTCCATGGAGCCCGGCATGGACATCCAGGGCCGCGGCATGATACGGGGAGGAGATATGAATTCTATCGCCGCCGATGTGGTCTATTACGTGGATGGAATCAAGATGGTCAACAGCGACGGCATGAGTCTGCACAATTTTACCGGAGTCGGCAAATACGATATCGAATCGCTTTCCATCATTACGGGTGGACTCAGCGCCGAGTACGGAAATGCCCAGGCAGGTATCGTCAATATCGTAACAAAGGAAGGCGCCGACACCTTTCACGGGACGGTTGAGATTGGCAGCTCCCTGCCAGGCAAACACCACTGGGGTCCCAATTACTTCAATGCTCCCACACACCGGGATCATATGAAATGGGGAGATTCAGAGTGGGAGAACGAAGTAGATTCACTCAGCGGCCGCAAGATTCACGATCGTATCGACTATACAGATCTGTGGGGGCAGAACTATCAGGTAAACCTCTCCGGTCCTATCTTCAAAAATCTCTCGTTCTACGTCAGCTCACGGTTTAACCGCTCCGCCATAAACGGCATCGCGCCCACCACCCATTCGCCTGATAACCTTGAGAGCACATGGAAACTCTCCCTCGCCCTCACTTCAAACATATTTCTAAAGACTGGCGGTGTCTATTCGGACCGCTGGTCTTTCAACTCGGGACCATCTGTGGGCGGCCTGCGCAGCATGGGCGATAACGGTAAGAACGTATTCCTCCCCTTGAACGAATCAGCGGCCGGAAAAAGCGCCAGCACAGATCATATGGAATACGTTGCCCTGACACATATGCTGACTCCCAGCACGTTTTATGAACTGCGTGTCTCCAACTCCGTAACGGGGCAACTGGCTGAAGACATTGCCGATTCAACCACCGAAAACCGTAAGGACGCGGACGGCTGGTTCAATCTTGGTAGAGACGTCATTTACTTCGATGAAACGGCCAGGACCAGGAGAGGCGTGAAGCTTGATCTGTCGAGTCAGATCAACAGAAATCATCTCATGAAGACGGGAATAGATTATACTGATTACGCCCTCTGGGCCGTCCGCTATCAGGACTACTTCAACGACCGCAGTCTCACCTACATCGGCAAAGATCACCGGCTCAGATCTCCCATACGCCCCAGACAGTTTGCCTGGTATATTCAGGACAAGATGGAATACGAGGGTCTGGTGGTCAACGCGGGCATTCGCCTCGACTGGTTTGATCCCAACATCGAATACCCTATAACACCGGCCTTAGCCGCTTCCAAGTATTACTTCAATACATTCACACGATTCGACTTTGATCGCTTGCGAGAATTCGGCCTAATGAGGAAGATCGAGCCGAGGATGGTCCTGGCGCCGCGCCTTGGTGTGGCTCACCCTATCACTGACCGTTCCATGATTCACTTCTTCTACGGGCATATCTATCAACTCCCCAGTTTCTACACCATGTTCGTGGAACAGTGGCAGAACTACGGTCAGCGCGATAACGATGTAAATGAGGACGGCGCCATAGAAGAGACCGAGGAATACAACACGCTGCAAGCTATTCGCGGCTTCTTCGGCAATCCGGAGCTGGACTTCGAGAAAACTATCAGTTTCGAATTAGGTTTCGACTGGAACTTCGTGTCGGAGTATGTTCTGTCCGTTTCATCTTATTACAAGAGTTCCAGTAACCAGGTGTCCAGCCCGGGTGAGGTACAGCTGAACTGGTGGGATCCGGCAAGCCAGATGTTCGATTTTCAGTTCACGCACAAGGCGGGCAACGGAATTCACGAAGATATTCAAGGGTTTGAACTGAGTCTCAGAAAGAGCTTCAGCGACTACTTCTCCTTCAGTCTTGCTTACAATCTTCAGTGGGCAGTAGAAGGAGCATCCGGTGTCGGCAGCCGCTTCTTTTCACCTGACTCTCAATTTGTCATGGACAGTAAATTCTGGACTTCCCACAACGCCGGCGAAGACGGTTCTGAGGAACCCGGCTTCGTTATCCCATTTCTGGCACAAAGCTATGCCAACAAGGCCGCCACCTTCCTCGATTCTCTCGCATCGCTCGGTATTGTTATGAGTGAACTGGATACGACGGGTATCTGGTCTGTCGATTTCTGGGGCGCCACAGAACAGGATGAACCGAAGCCCGATGCGGACATCCGCAGTTTTGGCAAAGCTCAAATATTCATATCGACACCCGATAAGGTGGGTCCGTGGGGACTGTTAGGCAACCTCAACGTGAACCTCATGTACCGCATGTCCACGGGGACGCCCTTCCTCTACTCCCCTATCGGCTCGGCGGCCTACTGGCGCAGCGCCCCACTCGTCACGCGTACCGATCTAAGTCTTGAAAAAGCGGTCTTTCAAAAGGGAGGAGCAAGGGCGACTTTTTACATCGAAGTATTTAACCTATTCAATCAGCAAGACTTGCGCAACGACGGTGGATTCAAGAGCATTTTTGGGCCTGGCAATTATATCCGCTGGGGAATGGAAAAACCTCGTCCGGACAATGAGGAGTATCTAAAGTACGGCGACTTCAAAGTCTATTCACGCTATTACGGTTCCCCGAGGGAAGTGAAATTGGGAGTACGGGCAACGTTCTGAAGATCCAAGGGTGTGCACCGATGGAAACTGAATCATGAAACTGATTGAACGGAAGATGGGCAAAGTAACTCAAGTCCTCGTTGGGAAGGATCCTGATACGCTGGAGAAATGGCCCGTCGATTCATGCCAGATAACATACGAAGGATTCGCCGGTGATACTCACGCCGGTCTTACAATGAAGTCTGGCGGACGCCAGCCGCACTACCCGAAAGGGACCCAGATCCGCAATTATCGGCAGGTCTCCATCGTGTCAGTGGAAGAATTACAATCCATCGCTGACAGCATGGGCATTGATGAGATTCAGCCGGGTTGGATAGGCGCGAACCTGGCAGTGGAGGGAATTCCTCATCTAACTCTGTTGCCGCCGTCAACGAGAATGGAATTTGCTGATGGCGCCGTACTGGTAGTAGATGGTGAAAACCTGCCGTGTATTCATCCGGGAAAGATCATTCAGCAGCACTTCCCAGATTTGAAGGAAGGAGCTGAGGCATTTCCAAAGCACTCTCTCGGCATACGAGGCGTAGTGGCGTGGGTTGAACGTCCCGGAACAATCCGCACTGGAAACGAGATCACCTTGCGTATCCCCCATCAGGAGCGGTGGCCTTCGAACGAGGGATGAGCTGAACCCGTATGAACATCGAAAGTGCGAACGACTGGAGCACTGCAATAAATCGAAGTGCATTTATTGCGAACGTTTCGTGGTGATTCACGGGGACAATCAGACATGATGAGACGGAATCTCCGAAGTTCACTGACCTTAAGTCTGCTCCTTCTCCCATTATCGGACCTCATGGGACAGCCCGACATGGTAGGCGGTTATCCTCCTCGCCTTATGACGCGTGGCAAACTGTGGTCTACGTTCCGCAATAACGGTCTCCAAGATGGAGGTAACCGCGCTCACTACTCTAACCATGATCAGACCGGGCTGGAGTACCCGGGGAATGTCGGTAGAGTGGCGAATGACTTCATGGAATACTGGTTCGATGTCGCGGCCATCGTGGCAGGTGACCCCAATATCCTGGACGTAGCCCGGGTCTGCAATCCCCAGAATACAAAAGGGTCCGGTATCTGGGTGCTGACAGTCAGGGACGGGGCCGATACGCTTGTCTCCTACAGTGGCCCTCGCGAAGTGACTGAGGACGTAAAGGCAAGAATCTACAGTGTTCGTAGCGGTGCTGAAGCATCTCTCGGCGATTCCACGGGCCCCAATCTCGTCCGCTCGAATTATTCACCCTATCACTACTCAGTAGCGAACGAACCGATTGAAATCCACAACTACCGCTACGGCCGATACATTCCCGATGATGAATTCCCGGAAGAGATTATAATCTCCCAGTGGACTAATAAAATGGACATGACCGTCACACGGAAGGCTTACAGCTGGAGCTATCCGGATTATGATGACTTCATCCTGGAAGAATTGATCTTTGAGAATACAGGATCGCACGATCTCCAAGAAACCTTCTTCGTGTTCATGAACAGCTTCTCTGTATCCAGCGCGGGACATCAATGGCCGGGCAGCGGCGGCATGAGCTGGAGTGACTGGCGCGTCAACCGGCTCTCGGCCCAGGACGATCGTTTCTGGTACACCGGGGCGCCTAACTATGTGGCCGATAACCCGGAAAGCACTGACGTCTACAAAGAACTGATCTTCGCTTATCAGAGAGACGATGACTGGCTCGGCTCATCGTGGGACGATTCAGGGCAGCCCTTCAGACAGGATGTTGCCAATATGACCAGTTACAACCAGTTCCAGGGCCAGGTGGAAGGGCAGTTGATGGGATATCAATACATCGGTTTTGGTCTCATCGATATCTGGCCCCCATTCATCAACGATCCGGCAGAAAGTTACGTAGCGCCTAAGCAGGAAGATCAACCTTATGCGGAGAAGTGGTGGCACAACGGCAACATAGACGAACACGATTTTGATGAACCGAGTTTTACGCGCCACACCGACACTGAAATGTACAAGATAATCACCGAGCTCTCAGCGGGCAGTGCCATAGACAATCCGGATTCTTCCGGTCTTGTAACGCACGCGCTGGTGATCGGCCCTTACGATCTTTCGCCCGGCCAGAAGGCTAAAGTGGTGGTAGCCTACGCCGCCGGTTCAGGCGCAGACTGGCACGACATGGATGAACTTACCTGGTCACAGACCAAGGGAGCCATGGCGCAGCTCAAGGATGGCGAAAAGTCCATTGTGCGCAACTTCCGCCGCGCCGTCTTTGCCTACGAGATGGGCTTCGACCTGCCTGATCCTCCTCCTGATGTAGAGGTATCATTCGGCAACAGTGCGCTGGGAGAAGTCCGACTGACGTGGAGCGACGCCGCTGACAGTGCCACCGATCCCGATTATTCCGGCGACGAAGCAAGAGACGTGCGCGGCTACAGAGTTTACCGCTCATGGCCGTCTTCGTTTGACTGGCACTACGGACCGTGGGAATTCGTGACAGACATACCTGTAGGCGATCCTAACTACTACAGTGCAGAGAATCACACCTATTCGTATTCAGACGACGCCTCTTTCGCCGGATATAACTATTTCTACAGCGTACGCAGTTATGATTCTGGTCACGACTCGTGGATCGACCAATTCGGTACTGACCACGGTGCCGTTCCGCCGCTGGAGAGCGGATACGCCTCGCCTGAACAGAAGAACATGATCGCGATTACTCCCTATCAGCCATCATCGCCCGATTTCGACACCATGGCAGAAAAGATTCGTGTTGTTCCAAATCCCTTCAGGCTCGACTTTCAGGATGACCTGCACCGATATCCCGACACGGCAGACCCGTACAAGATTCGATTCATCAACCTGCCGCGCCACTGCATGATACGGATTTACTCCACCTCGGGAGACCTGGTTTATGAGAAGGAGCACAATGTCAAACGATCCGGCGAGACTGCATGGCGACAGGACACCATATCATTCTCAGGACTGGTAGTAAGTGGCATCTATTTCTGGTTAGTGGAATCGCTCATGGATGAGAGCAGAGGAGAAATACAGAAAGGAACGCTGGCCGTTGTCAGATAAAACAAGAAAACTCTTCACCCCCACATCCCTACTTCTGAGCATTTTTCTCTCGAGTACCCCTCTTCTCTCTCAGCAGGGTGAAACTTTTAAGCGCCTTGGGAAGGCGGGTTTTACTTTCCTCAAGATATCACCATCGGCGAGAGCCGCGGGAATGGGCGATGCTTTCACAGCCATAGCTGACGATGCAACGGCCATTTTTTTCAATCCGGCGGGTTTAACCAACATCGACCGGCTTGAATATTCATTGGGTATCACCAACTGGATCATCGATTCGCAACTGATGTCCGCCGCCGTCGCTCTTCCGCTGGGGAGAGGCACTGTCGGCGTCAGCGCAGTCTCTTTCGCTCCACCCGGATTTGAAGAGACGACCGTAACGGAACCGGAAGGGACTGGCCGTACGGTACATGTGGGCGACATCGCCGTGGGCCTCGCCTACGGTCTGAGGCTCACCGATCGACTCTCCTTCGGTTCACGCATTCAATATGTTGAAGAAAATATAGACAGGGATCAGGCGAGTTCCTGGGTAGTAGATTTTTCAACCTACTACCGCACGGGATTCCGGAATGGCGTTATCGCCATGGCGATGAAGAATTTCGGTCCTGACGTCAAGTATCTGGCGGAGAAATTCAAGACTCCTCTCTACTTTAACATCAACTTGGCGCTGGATGTCCTTGGATCAGACGGCGCCCCTCTTCATCTTCTGGGATCACTGGAGAGCGCTTTCGCCACTGATTATCGTGATCGCTACCACGCCGGCGCGGAGCTATGGCTGTTCAATCTGATCGCGCTCAGGGGAGGCTACAAGTTTAACTACGATACTGAAGATTTCACCGCTGGATTCGGCCTGAAAATGGATCTTGAAGGACGGAAGTTGGCGGTAGATATCTCCTACTCAAACTTCAGCAAGTACTTCCAGCCGCCGCTGAGGCTTTCCCTCTCCGGCTCGTTCTAACCGAACTATCTTCAGTTCTGTAATGAGAGAGCGCATCTTAGTCTTTACCGTCGGATTAATTGTCCTTACACCCAACGATCTTTACGGGCAACCTGATATGGTGGACGGCTATAAGCCGCGAAATCTAACGCGCGGGAAAATGTGGTCTACTTACCGCAACAACGGCCTCGACGGTGGGGGAAACCGGAATCAATCCGGAAGCCACAGTCAGGAAAGTCTCACCTACCCCGGAGGCGCCTCGAGAGTGGGGGAAGACTTTGTGGAGTACTGGCTCGATGTGGAAGCATACATCAAGGGCGAGCCAAACCTTATCGACATACCGCGCGTGACGCTGGCGCAGAATTCGAAAGGGCAGGGCGTCTGGATTCTGGCGATAACCGATGGCGGTGATACACTTGTTTCGTACGCCGGTCCGAGAAACGTCACAGAAGATGTGAAAGACAGCCGATACGCTATCGGCGGTTCTCCTGAGGTGAATTTGGGAGATGCCACCGGTCCCAATCTCACTCGCAGCAATTACTCACCCACGCACAACACTATTGCACGAGAGCCTGTGGAAATCCATAATTACCGCTACGGTGACTACATTCCAAACGACGAGTTTCCGGAGGAAATCATCATTAGCCAATGGGAAACAAAGACCGGCATCACCACCACAAAGAAAGCTTACGCCTGGAGTTATCCAGAGTACGACGATTTTATCATTGAGGAAGTTATCTTCGAGAACAGAGGCTCGAAGAATCTCGATCCTATCTACTTCGCCCTTATGAACAGTTTCAGTATCAATGCCGGGGCTCACGGTTGGGCTGAAGGGGGCGGCATGGGATGGAGCGACTGGCGCGTGAACCGTCTTCAGACGCAGGACGATCTGTCCTTCTACACGGGGGCATCCAATTACGAAGCCGACAACCCTGATCTCACTGATTCCTTCCGCGCGGAAACAATGATCTATCAGAGAGATGATGATTGGGTGGGAACCAACTGGAATGACACCGGTCAACCGTACAGACTGGAAGTGGCCAACACAGGTGCTAATGAATTTCAGGGACAGGAAGAAGGGCAGTTGCTGGCCTTCCAGTATGTCGGCATGGGAATCCTCGACTTTCATCCTCCCTTCGCAAAAGATTCAGATGCATATGTTGAACCTGTCGACAGCGACCAACCGTTTGCTGTTAAGTGGTGGCACAGCGGTAACATAGACGAACAGGACTACAGCGAACCCACTTCCACGAGACATACGGACAGCGAAATGTTTCTGATGATGACGGATACCACCGACGGCCGTATCATGGACAATCCTGACTATCCTGATCTGACGACTCACTCCATGGTCTTCGGACCCTACTCACTGCAAGCCGGGGAAAAAGCCAAACTCGTTTTCGCCTTTGTGGGAGGCTCGGGTGCAGACTGGTACAACGAAGATGAATTCTCGTGGTCCAAGACGGACAGCGCCAGACTCCAGCTGCGAGAAGGCGAGCGATCGCTCTTCAGAAACTATGCTCGGGCCAAGTTTGCCTACAAGAACGGATTCGATGTCCCTGATCCACCCCCCGATGTAGAAATCCGATTCGGCAACAGTCACCTGGGGCAGGTCATCGTCCGTTGGTCTGACGCAGCCGACGACGCCATCGACCCGGACTACACAAGTGAAGAAGCGACGGACGTTCGGGGCTATCGCATCTACCGTTCATGGCCGCCTTCCCACTACTGGCACTGGGGACCGTGGGTACTCGCAGGCGAAATCGAACTTAAAGATCCCAACTACTACGACCCTCAAACAGGGACATATTCCTTCACCGATATGGCATCTTTCGCAGGCTACAACTACTACTATAGTGTACGCTCTTTTGATTCCGGTCATGATCACTGGTACGACATGAACGGTGAAGATCACGGTCCGATACCTTCGTTGGAAAGCGGGCTCGCGGCACCAGAACAGCACAACATGATTGCAGTCTCTCCCTTCCAGCCATCATCTGATGAATTCAATGCAATGTCGAAACCGATTCGCGTGGTACCCAACCCGTATCGTCTCGACTTCAGCGATAACCAGCACCGCTACCCCGATAACGCCGATCCATTCAAGATCAGGTTTATCAATCTGCCAAACCACTGCACGATTCGTATCTATTCCGCGTCGGGTGACCTCGTCTATGAGAAAGAACACCTTAACCAGAAGTCTGGTGAGGATGCATGGCGACAAGATACTATCTCATTCTCAGGGCTGATCGTGAGCGGAATCTACTTCTGGGTGGTTGAGTCACTTGAAGAGACAAGCATGGGGCAGATCCAGAGAGGAACGCTGGCGGTTGTCAAATGACATCAGTTATGAGAAGAGGGATAAAAGTGCTGGGAACAAGTGCCGTGGTTCTGCTTGTTGTTACTGCCTGTGTGATGGAACCGGTGAACCGGACACCTTACAAGAAGATGGATTATTACAGACTTGCACTAAGTAGACTGGACAGTCTGAAGTCATCACCGTTACCGGAAAAAGGAGCATTGCTGAAAGTGGGCTGGGCCAAGGTGAACATGACGCCTACACGTCACGTACCCCTCTCAGGCTATGGCGCCAGAAAAGGTGCCCCCTCCATCGGAGTTCACGATTCAGTTTATGTGCGCACGTTCGTGTTCACCAACGAAGTGGATACTTCAGTTCTCATAACCCTCGACGCCCTTATTGTCCCCCCTACTGTTACCTATGAACTGCAGGCGCGCCTTCCGGAGATCGGCTATCACTTCAGTCAACTATTTCTCACCGCCACTCACACGCATTGTTCCATGGGCGCCTGGGGCGACAGTTGGATAGGAGAGAAGTTTGCCGGTGACTATGATCAGGAGGTTGTTGACAGTATAACCAGCGCAATTCTGACGTCGATTCAGGAAGCAGCATCTTCCGTCGAATTGGCCAACCTCGCTTACAGCGAATACAGCGTGCCAGATCTCGTCAGCAACCGACTTGTGGGAGATAAGGGCATCATCGATCCGTGGTTTCGCGTCGTGAAGATAGCGAAGGCGTCCGGAGCCACC
Source organism: Candidatus Neomarinimicrobiota bacterium (assembly GCA_030743815.1). Lineage (NCBI taxonomy): Bacteria > Pseudomonadati > Fidelibacterota > Fidelibacterota bacterium. Next base: position 19,960 of record JASLRT010000034.1, read on the forward strand.
GCCCTAATCACCACCTTCGCTGCTCACGCCACTGTCCTCGGTCCTGATGAAATGCGCTTCTCCCGCGACTATCCCGGTTCCCTTGTCGACTCGCTGGAAGCCATGGACGAGATCGACTTTGCCGCCTTCTGCGCTGGCGCGGTGGGAAGCCATCGGCCTCAGAGCGGAGGCTTTCGAGACTACAAACGGATCGGCTGGCTGGCATCTGAACTTGCTTATAATGTGAAAAACGGTACAGTCGACCTTCCGGCGCGTGAAATCAGCAAACTGAGGACTGTACAACTTAATCTTCCCCTGAGGGAACCCCACTGGCGCATCGGTCGCAACTGGCGTCTGAGGCCGTGGCTGTTCCGCTGGCTGACAGAACCGTCACCGGCTTATCTGTCACTTCTTAGACTGGGTGACATTGTCTTCGTGGGAACACCGTGCGACTTCTCCGGTGAACTGATGCCGCCTATCGTCAGAACCGCCAGAGAGAATGGACAAGAAGTTCTTGTCACCAGCTTCAACGGCGGCTACGTCGGCTATATCACCAAAGATGACTGGTACGATCTTAAGGAATACGAGACGTTTTATATGAACTGGTTTGGGCCTTATAACGGGGCGTACTTCGTGGAAATCATTCAGAAGATGTTGGCGTTAGTCCACCATCTGTAACGTCGCTGGCGATCACCGACACCGGAACCTACCCCGTCACCGCCTCGAGAATCTTCCACAGCCGCCAGTTTGCCCTGCGGGCGATATCAGACCACGACTTGCCCGGGAGGATAGGCGGCATGGCGACAGCGTTCGGTTCATCCCAACTGTTGTCGTAGCCTGACAGATCCCACAGCAAATCAGCACCGGGAAAGCCCTGTTCAACAAGGAACAGATGGGGGTCTGATCCGTTGCCGCCATAGCTGTTGTCGTGGATCCAACACCGCTCCGGAGCGGGATCTACATCAAATCCGTCTTCAGCCTCAAGCACCATTTCCAGACTCACTACGCCAATCCCGTAAGAGTTGTTACCCGTAATCTCATTATCAGTTACTTCCACGTCGTCGGCTGCCATGATGAGAATGCCAGTACCGGGGGGCACATTGCTGACAATGGCGGTAGGATCGGCGAAATTGACATGATTGTTATCATGCACAAGGTTGTTGCTGACAAGGCAATTGCGCGAAATTTTAGATGGATTATTGGGCAACAGGAAGACGAGAATCCCACCGCTGTTGTTATAGGTCTCGTTGTTCTTCACCACCGTGTTGACACAGTTTTCTATTTCGATGCCGGTGACATTGCCGTAGGCGATACAACCACGCACAACGACATCCTTCGACTGACCCGCATAAATGCCCGCATCCCTCACCTTGGTCACTTCACAGCGCTCGATGAGGACGCCGACACACTCCACCGAATATACACCATAGAGTCCCGTATCATAGAAGTAGAGGTCGCGGAAGGTGACATTGCGGCCGCCGTTGATCATGACGCCGTTGGAACTATAATTGCGCACAGCAAATCTCCTGATTTCCACATCACTGGCTGAGCCGACCAGTCCGTCAGAGAGAGTGTGGTCGCCATCCAGTACCGGCCGCTGGCCGCTCTCTTCCACGCCCAGCAGAGTTACGCCAGAAACGTCCAGGGTAAGGGATTCGTGATAGGTGCCCAGCTGCACAAGAACCGTGTCGCCGGACTGTGCCAGATTGATGGCATCCTGAATAGACTGTCCCGCTTCAACTAAGAGGCGACGTCCGCTTCTCGTGATCTGCGAAGGGAGGCGGCTCTCTTCCAGTCTTTCGTAAACGGCAAGTTCCGGCGACTGGTTTTCAAGCCTCGGCACCAGCGGTAATCCTGAAGGAACTGATGGCGGCAATTCAGGTTTCGCTGACTCGTCCGTCAGGGTGTGGAGAAAGGCGATGAGATCAATCTTCTCCCGCGATGTTAGATTAAGCTTCCTGATCTTGTCGTCAACGTTAGGTACATGCAGACCTCTTCCGGGGCCGCCTCCGTCTGAATAGAAATCGATCACTTCACTCAGCGTACTGAAGATACCGTTATGCATGTAGGGCGCCGTGAGAGCGATGTTTCTGAGAGTGGGCACCTTGAATGCCCGATTGTAGACTTCCGTCGTGATCTCTCCCCGGCCCAGATCAGGCTCGGATGCATCGAGATCGGGTACGCCGACAACCTTGAAATCGCGATTGGCAAAGGTGGGAAAATTGTGGCACTCAAAACAGCGCGTCTTTAGAGAACGAAAGAGATTCAGTCCTCGGCGTTCCGTGGATGTAAGAACAGTCCTGTCACCGCGGGCATACTGATCGAACCTCGAATTCTGAGACAGTATCGTCTGTTCGAAGGCAGCGACGGCATAGGTCACATTGCGAAAGGTGACAGGCGAACCGTCCGCGTTACCGAATACGTCTGTAAACAGACGGACGTATCGGGGAATGGCCTTCAGTTCGCGCACCAATTCGGTTGAATCCTGAGCCATCTCGTTCTTGTCCTGAATGGGGTTCTGTGCCTGATCTTCCAGGTCGAGGGCTCTGCCGTCCCAGAACTGTCTGTGACTATAGGCGGCATTCCAGATTGTGGGCGATCCACGTCTCAGGACAGCACCTCCCGCTCTTTGACGCCCGATCCCATCGCCACCCTTCCCCATGGATTGACCCCTGTTGTCAGAGAATCCCAAGTCAGGATGGTGACAGTGGGCACACGAGATAGTGTTGTCTCCAGAGAGAATGGAATCGAAGAAGAGGAGCCGTCCCAGCTCCACCTTGGCCGTGGATGTGGGGTTATCGGGGCGAACCAGCATGGCGGGAAAAGGACGCAACAGATTGTGGCTGCGTTCAGGCAGGATGAACGAATCTTCTGGCAAAGGAGAACGGCTGTCTCGCGGCGCCGTGGGGACGCCGGGAAACGGTACATACATAAAGACGACGAACAGCAGAATCAATGTACCAACAAAGCGCGGCATGAACTTCTCCATCTTACTTCCCTCCATAACAGTTAGTACTCCGTAAAATGTTTCAGTCCCTCCGTTTCAAGATGTCCTTGACTACATTGCGGCGCAGAACCGCCGACGTGGTGAGTACACCCGACATGAGGGCGCCCGCTATACCATCGGTGACGATATCCTGTCCTGTGAGATAAAGATCCTTGACGGGGGTGTGCGGTCTTAACCACTTCTGACGGAAGCGGCTGGGGGTATGATCTATACCGTATATCTCGCCGCGGGAATATCCGAGAAAATCGCGTGTTGTCAGGGGCGTGGACAGTTCGAGGTGATCCACATGCCCTTCAACCTGCGGCACATGGGCATATACAAATCGCATGATCCGGCTGGTCAGTTCCTGCTTAAAGTCTTCGTAATCTTCGCCCCGCTTCTTCCACCCTGTGTTTTCCCATCTCGTGAACATATCATAAGGCGCGATAGAAATGGCCTCCATAGTGGCTGTATCGCCGTGGTTGCCCTCCCAAGATGGATCTTTGGCGGAAGGGAACGAAACATAGACAACGGGCAGGTGCGAACGAGAATCAGCCAGATATTTATCCACGTTGGCGTCGTGGTCGTAATCGGGATAGATCCAGAGATTCGTCCCGCCCAGTCCGAGTTTCTCCGCCGTGCCGTTGATACCGATGTAGAGACAGACATGAGAGGAGGAACGTTCCACTTTTTCCATCTCTATCCCCGGCAATGTTCTATTCTCCAGAAGGTCACCGAATGTATTGAGGACGCCGGCACTGCTGATGACCGTCGGCGCCTTCAATTCATCACCGTTAGTCAGCTTCACCCCGACGGCGCGATCCCTGTGAGTCAAGATTTTTTCAACCTGCGCATTCACAAGAATCTTGCCTCCTGCTCTCTCGATGACGGGTGCGATGGTCCCGGCGATACTGCTCGAGCCGCCCACCGGATAGTAGGCACCATACAGATAATGATTGACAACAGCGGCGTGAATAGCAAACGAACTCTGCCTCGGCGTCAGGCCGTAATCACCGTATTGCCCGGCAAGGACGCCGATCAGCTTTCTGTCTGATGTGAGACTCGAGAGAACGTCCCATGTAGTACGATCGGCGTACTTGAGATAATGGCGCGACATGGGACGGTAGGCGATCCTACCCAGCGATTTCGGCAGGGCCCGATTGGAAAAGAACCGCCGCGACGCCCTGTTGCAGTCGCGCACCAGTTCCAAGTATTGCTCAATGGCACTTCTTTCCTTCGGGAAGTATTCAGTCAGGCGATTGATAAAGTTTTCCCTGCCGGAAACAAAGTCGTAGGAGGCATCAGGAAAGATCATCCGGTCGTACGTTTCTGGCATTCTGGACCATTGAAGGCTTGACTCAGTGATATCGTCGAACAAAATACGCAGAATTCCATCTCTCTTACCGACACCACCGATATAGTGGATGCCGACGTCCCACTCGTAGTTTCCGCGCTTGAATGTATGAGTCCAGCCACCCACCTTGAAGTGCCGCTCTAGCACCAATACACGTTTGCCGGCCTTTGAGAGCAGAGCCGCGGTTGCTAGACCGCTCATGCCGGATCCGATCATGATTACATCAAACTTTTCGTCCGAAATGTCAGAGTCGTAGCTGTCACCAAATTTCATTCCAGTTTCCTCATTCTGCCGCTAAGATCGAGAAACAGAGTAATGACCTGAGTGCTGGCAAATTAACTGGATAAGAAATATATTCCTATTCGGAAATAGTGTTTCAATCTTCGTCCTGAAACTCAAGGGGACTCATGTTGAGAGACAAACTTCGCATCATCCTCACATTACTGATTTCTTGCGGTTTTTCCATATATGGGCAGTCAGTTACTGGACTGGTAACTGACGAAAAGGGGATTCGCCTCATCGGGGCAAATGTCTATATCGAAGGAACTGAGTTCGGCGGCGCCACAGATAGCAAAGGCCGGTTTCACATCGAAAGCATTCCACCGGCCGATTTTGTGCTGGTGGTCACCTACATCGGTTACCAATCGCAGCGTCTCTCACTTTCACTGTCAGATGATCTCACTGCTCTCACCATCACCCTTATTGCGGGAGAACTGTTCGGACAGGAGGTAGTGGTAACCGCCCGCAAACGGGAGGAGACGATTAAGGAAGTGCCCATCTCCATGGTGGCAATCCAGGAGGATATGATCAAGGACCTCGGTGCAACGTCACTGCACGAACTGGTAGCGCTGGTACCGAACGTGACCATAGTGGAAGGACAATCTTCAATTGACGATTTTAACATAAGGGGTATTGCGGGCGGAGCGCGGAATCCCGGCTTCGGCTCAGCCGAGGGGGTCTATCTCGACGGCGTCATCATGGGCAGACCAGGTTTCATCAACTTTGATATCGTCGATATGCAGAGCGTAGAATTCTTGCGCGGGCCGCAGGGAACTCTCTTTGGACGCAACGCTATCTCCGGTGCCATCAACATGGTCTCCGCCAAGCCGAGCCCCGTCAGAAGAGTGGCCGCCAGCGCCGATCTGGCGCAGAACAACTATCGCAAGATTCGTGCCATGGTCAACCTCCCACTCACTGATTGGATCTATGCGAAATCCACGCTGTTCTATTCGTACTGGGACGGATACCTCACCAACAGTTACAATGGCAGACAGGAAAAGTACGACAATACTTTCGGCGGCAGGTTCGCTTTGCGAGCCGTTCCTCTCAGGCGGCTGACTATCGATTTCAGCTACGATTTCAGCAGGGATGACATCATCGGTGCCGGCTATCATGTATCGGACTGGCACCTCACCAGCGACGCGCCCACTCTGAACGGCACGCTGATAGATTCGCTCTATGAAGCCAGATGGGATTCAATCATTACCGATGAAGGACGGTACTTCTACCGACACGATACGACAACCTACTACAAGCGCAATCTGACCGGTGCCACGCTGACGCTTAACTACACACTAAGCAACGACTGGACACTTTCGTCTATCACCGCTACCCGCTCTTCCGGCCGGGATTATTTCAATGATGAAGACGGTATCGGCTTGCACCTCATCACTGGAAAATGGGACGATACCGGGGACCAGATTTCGCAAGAACTGCGTTTAACTTCCGGCTCAGGAGGCAATCTCTCATGGGTAGGAGGACTGTTCTATTTCAGATTGACAAACGATATGACAGGCCCTGTTTACCCCACAACAGAATTTGTCTATTTCGTCACCGGTCTGCCCCCTTTCCTGACGGAGAATCTGATAGAGGATGTGGCGCCGGAAGGTCACGGCATCACCACCAGTGTTGGTGTTTTCGGCTCCCTCGACTATTCACTGTTCGACCGACTTACCTTCACATTAGGCGCCAGATATACAAAAGATACCAAGGATATGAAATACCGCCAGGACGGGCTTCCGGCCTTCGGTTATATTTACATGCCGGAAGATGAAGATGGTGACGGAGAACCCGACGGATTCTACGAGGACACTTTGGATTGGAGCGCGGTTACACCATCAGTGAGTATCAAATATCGCTTCACTCCTCTCATCAACATCTATTCGACTGTTTCTCAGGGGTTCAAAAGTGGCGGGTATAATTCGGACTATGTATCAAACTTCGAATCGGTAACCGAACCGTTTGATCCTGAATTTATCACCAACTATGAACTGGGAATCAAGGCAGGCAACCGCACTAACACAGCATTCATTAACGCCGCCTATTTCTACATGGATTATGAAGATATGCAGGTGAGCCAATTTGTCGATCTCTTCGAGGGCTATAAAGTATCCAACGCCGCCTCCTCAACTATCCAGGGGATCGAGGCCGACTTTACCGCACGACTCTTTCAGAACCGTCTGACCCTCATGGGTGGTTTCGGGTTCACGCAAGCGGTCTTCAACAAATTCAACGATGGACAGGGTAACGATTTTTCCGGTCAGAACATAAGCTATTATCCCAGGACGTCGTGGAGCCTGGTAGCCGACTACGCGCAACCGCTCAAGAGAGGCCTGCGCCTGAATGCCCAATTGCGAAGCGATCATATAGGTGAAGTGGCAGTTGAGTTTACCACCGATCCGCTTCTGAATGAACTCATTGTCGATTCGCGTACGCTCATCAACGGTCACGTGGGCATCGATGCAGGCAGATTCGGCTTCTACTTGTGGGGTAACAATCTGCTGGATACAGAATACATCAGATGGCACGGCATCAACGGCTACATCGGCATTCAGATGCAACAGTGGGGGGAGCCCCGCCTGCTTGGCGTCAGGGTATACTATCGTATGTGAAGAGTACTATTTGCGGGAAGACTCTTTCCTCAACAGGCGACTCATCACAAGAAACCAAGTAATATTGTAATATACAACTATCTTCTGCATGGCAGGGACGGCAGGACCGCTTAGATCCGAGAGCCCCTGATAGATATGAGCGGCGAGGATAAAGGCAAAGCCGCCTGTGAAAAGGAGCTCCTTTCTGGCCAGGCTCCTCCCCCAGATTCCGTCGCCAATCGTAGTAATCATCACCAGAAAGAGCGGAATCCCCCACAGCCAGACGCCGGCCATGTGCTGCTCCGGGCGGATGTCATCGGGATTCAGTCCTACGCGTATGAGGCCAATGGCGGAAAGGACACCGGCAAGAGTGACAGCCAGACGAAGAAACTTCTTTTTCGAAAGGAGCGAGGGATAGACGATGTAAAAGTAGATCAGGGTGACCGCGTGAATAATGAGAGAGGTGTTAAAAAGGGGTTCAGCCACCCTGTTGGGTACGCCGGCGTAGGAGACCGTTCTTCCGAGGTCGCTGAAGAAGTTGTGCCAGAAAGTATAGCCGCTAGCACCAGCATCCCAGGCTGTTCCACCGCCATAGAAGAACATGGCGACAGTTGAGCACAGCAGAAACTGCAGGCAACCAAAGACCGTCACACGGCTGGCAATATCAGGGGTCACTTTAAAGAGACCTAACCGCATGCCCCCTACCGTTTGTCCCTCAATCCCAACACAACGTCACTGATTTCTCTGTGTATGATGGGCGCTGTCTCAGGACCGATGGAGTTGACCTCCCCATAGGGCGAACTACTTGCATTATACAAATATGGAGCATCTGTGTCCCATTCACTTTTGGGAATGATGTAGCCAATCTCATCATTTGCCAGTCCAAAAACGAATTTGAACCGTCCCGGCATCAGCTCCCGCAGCGGGGGCACTTCCATCGGCTGGAGGGTATAGTCCTGACCGGGCGGCGCCTCGATGCCACCGTTAATGATTTCAGGATAGATCTCCCCCGGAACGGTCATGAAACTGGCGGGTCCAAGGGTGAAAGCTGCCACCTCCGTCCGCATCTCCATCCACCGTTCAAAGCCGTGGCTTAAGACACCGAGGGCAAACGCCAGCCGGAAAATCTTGTTATGGAGCGGAACAGCGATAGTGCGCGCACGCAGGGTGATGCCACCCTCATCTATCTCTACAACACCATCACGCCTGAGGGCGTTGAGCGCCACCGCAGCAATCTGCTGCCCCTGTGCCCTCGCCTTTGCAAAAGAGACAGACGTGTAGGTAGTGTCCTCAAACAGATCGGGGATGGCAAATCTCGGACTGGTGGTCATAAGACCGCCAATGGCGCCGTTAATATAGACGGCTGTCCCACCGACACCCTCTTCAATGAACTTGCGGACATAATGAGGATAGTCTGAGGAGATAAGAAGATTGCGGGACCACATCGTCTCCGGGTGGTTGGCCCACGCAATGAGTATTCCCAACGTTGTGTCCACTTCAGCATCGAGTGCCTGAATAAGTCGCACCCCCGGATCGAGAACGATGGGGTGGCGGGAGTCTTCCACGAATGGAGCCGCTCCCGTCAAATCTTGAGCAAACCTGAAGACGGCCGGACGAAGGTTTTGCGCCGCCTCTTCTACGGCCTTCACCGATTGTGACTTTACATGTGCCATATAGTTCGGGTCAACACCGCTCTTGAACCAGCCGCCGCCCCACAGTCCCAACAGATCCGGCGCCTCGTGGTCATGCGTGCTGCAGACAATGGCATAGTCGATTTCTAACTGCGGGGGGAGCATTTTCCTGATATCGATAACATCATCATGGAAGAGGCCGACAGCATCAAGGGCGACGATGGCCAGGCGTGTCTGTCCGTCATCAATGATCATCACTCTGGCCCAGAGATCGTCATGGATGCCGTTGGCGGGACGGCGGTTGTGGAAACCGGCAATCCAGACGGGATCGAACATGCCGTTACCGTTTCCATCCTCAAAAATATCGCCGTCAAGCGGCTGATAACGGGCGTCTCCGTTGGCATCTGTCCACGTATCAACTACTGTAGGTGTGATGGGGAATGCGGCGAAACCTGCCGACAATGGGCCCTCTGTCTCAGCAGCATCAATCTTCAGATCGACTGAATAGCCGGGATGCCGGTTGCGGATGTTGGTAATCATCCAGATTGCAGAGATAATAATGATAATCACCAGCACTATTCCTGTCCGCTTAAGCCACTTCATGTTGATGCTCCCTTGTTAAATCGTGTTTCGCTAAGAAAGTGATGACAACAGGGTAATCGCCCTTACCCGCCGACTGTTTCCCCGGCCGGGCCACACTGAAATCGGTTGTCATCTTTGTTCACACCCGTTAAACTGTAAAGAATATGTGGCTCGACTGGACAGCTTTTCTCCTTCTGATAATACTCTATGTTGCTTTCTCCGGTACTTGGTTTACCAGTCCGTTACAATCACTCTGTTCGAGCCGCGGCAGAGCATTGCTGATTACCGCTCTTTTGGCCGTCCCTTTTGTCCTCGCAAACTTATCCACTTTCTCCCATGACATCTACAGATTTCTCACAGATTTCGGCAGGCTCTTCCTCTATCTGCTGACTCCTGCGCTGCTGACTCTTTACCGTCCCAAGGATGCTCCCACCTTGAATTTTGCTGACGTGGTAGCCATCCTGGCCCTCTGGCTGCCCGTTGAATTCGGCTGGCTGCCGAAAGCGGACGCCCATACCACCTCCGGGGTGAGCTTCCCCATCCGTCAGCTGACGGCTGTCAATCTGGGATTTTTTCTATATCTGATTTTGAGGCCTCTGCCGCAAATGGGCTACAATTTCAGAATACGAAGGAGCGATTTGAGAATCGTACTGCTCAGTTTCAGCGCGTTTCTGATCGTGGGAATTCCTCTCGGGCTCGCTTCTAACTTTCTGGCGCTGCATATCCAGCCGTTTGACCTGCCGCGCTGGATCCTGATATGGGTGCTCGGTTTCTTCTTCACCGCCCTGCCGGAGGAGATGCTTTTCAGGGGGATCATTCAGCAACAGATGGAAACGCGTTTCGGCAATAGAAACCTGGCCCTGGGAATCGGAGCCGTCATCTTTGGTCTAGCTCATATCAACAACGCTACAACCGGCTACCCAGAGCCCAACTGGATGTACGCCATCATGGCCACGCTGGCGGGTCTCGCTTACGGCTACACCTGGATGAAAACAGGAAAAATCACCGCATCGGCGCTGGTGCACGCATCGGCCAATTTTGTCTGGGCAACGTTCCTGGAAGCCTAGCCGGATGAGCGTAGTGAGAGACAGTGGTCTTTATGGAAGGATAACTGTGAACAGGGATCTCAGAACAAACCGCGGAGTTGGCCGATAATGTATTAAAATCCGGTCCCTATCCACCGTCTGGAGCCCCGGTGTCTGCTCGGGGCTGTTCAGCTTGCCGGCCATCTCGGAACCGTCCCATCATCTCCTTCCAATTCGTGAATAGTACTCCTTCTTGCTGAAGGAATTCCATCACTTCCGGATCGGAAAACATCTGTGCCTCCCACACCCGCTGCTGCCACGAGTTGGTGATCCGCTTCAGGGCGGGCGTCTCGATGGACGGGTGAAATATGATCTCCGTAATCCCCGGCTTCAGTGATTGAACCAGTTTATAGAATTTTCCTTTTTTCTCAGCGTAAGTATCAGCTTCCGGCGCGGCGTAGAAGTCGTCCAGTTTCGGCAGAGGATAGTTCCGTCCGAGCTCGATCATCCGTTCATCGATCGGGTAGCCCTCACCCCGGAACCGCACCACCACCTCCGGTGTAAACTCGATCACCATGGCAGGAATTCCGTATTCTGTCGCCACCTTGAAGTAAGCCTCCGTGAAAGCGGTGCTGGCGTAGAGGGTCCCCATGTGGGTATCCAGGTGACCGGGGCGTATTCCCCGTGAAATGGACCGCTCCACTTGCGCCCTGATCTCTTTCTCGACTTCCGTTCCCGATGCGTGCTTCACCACATCTATTACCTCGCGCCAAAGATAGCCATCGGGATCGATAAGTCCCGGCACATCTGTTGCGCGTGAGACTGATCCCCAGCGGTAGTAATCCCATTCGCTGGTAAGGGCGAGGTGGAGACCGACATCTTCTTCGGAGTTTTCCCGGTACCAGTCGGCTATTTCATCGAACCACGGGCACGGCACCATGGCTGAAGCCGACTGGATGAAGTCGCCTATAAGGTAATCCTTTGCGGCAACATTTGCCTCATAGCACATGCCGATGTCATCAGCGTGCAGGATCAACACGCGCTTGTCTTTTGCATAACCGAGCCTTTCACCCCATGTGGCGCTGGCTTCCGAATTCTCAGAACTGCCGGTGCACGCAATGAAAAGTCCCAAGAGCAGTATACCGGTAAAGTGTCTCGCCATGACTCCTCCTCAGTCAGCGTTTATCAGGAATCGCTGGAAAAAATCGTTCATATGATACTGAAAATACTCGTTCACAGAAACCACGGCGTCCATCATGTGCACCCACCCCTTCAGTCGGTGGTATTCATGCGGCACACCAACTTGCTCTAATCTGGCGGCCAGAATATCACCCTGCCGGATGGGGACAACCTTATCGCTGGTGCCGTGGAAGATTAGCGTAGGCGGATCGTCTGCTGTAACGTGAGTGATGGGTGATGCTGTCACGAACAGTTGAGGATCTTCAAGATATGACTTGCCCAGAAACTCCCGCACCGCATCACTCTGCTGTCCCACCGGTGTTGTCAGATCGACAGGGCCGTAAATATCCACAACCGCTTGAACTAAACTGGACTCCGCCCCATTCTTGCTCTCCACAGGCTGGTCCTCTTCTTCTGAATAGGCGACCATAAGGGCAAGGTGCCCACCCGCCGATCCGCCGATGAGGGCGATCCTTTCGGGATCAACCATCAGACGCCCGGCGTTGGCTTTGATCCACCGCACCGCCTGCCGCACGTCTGTTACAGCCGCGGGGAATTGGTAGTCAGGGGAGAAATGGTAGGAGACTGAGGCCGTTACATAGCCCTGTTCCGCGAAATCGAGGAGGTAGACAAGATAATCTGACCGCTCCCCGTGGCGCCAACTGCCACCGTGAATAAAGACCAGGCAAGGGGCCGGTTCCGGCTGTCCCTTCATACGATAGAGATCGAGAGCCAGCTCCCTGCCGCCCACTTCCCTGTAGACGAGATCCTTCTGTTCAACTATATCGGGCGGCACTTCAGGATCGAGATTGACTATATTTTCGACGCCTAGAAAAACAGCTAGCTCCAAAAACTTAAAGCTGTAATACCCCCGCGGAGGCGCGGGTCCATCTCCGGCCAGTAGAAACGAAGCAGTGACCAAAACAACAAAGGCATTCCCTAATCTGTTCCGTATTCCAGTTTTACCTGACATCAGTGAAAAATTCACGTTTTTCCTGCAAGGCAAACATCTGTTGAATTTCAAGCCACGGCATAGCCGGGGAGCTAAAAAAGGAGATAAATAGCGATTTGGGAGACGAGGGCAACGATGGCGAACGGCCGCAGATTGGTAAGCTTGCCAGTTGCTTTGTTCTTAATGGTCATTTCAGATTGGGGAATGGTGAAGATCCAGACGAGCAGAATCACAAAGTAGGCAATGAATACGCCACGGGCCACCGTCAGATCAACTGAGATAACCAGGTCACGGAAAAAATCTCCCGGACCGCGGAGGATATCGGCCCAGAAATCGGCAAGCGCATTAGAGATCGCTATCAGAACGGCAGTCATATGATCTCTCTTTTATTCATAACGATATACCATGCCCCTCAGTTTTTCATCAGGTTCCGGGGAGGTTAACAGACTGACAATGACAGTAAACGAGATGGATACAACAAACGACCACCACGCAATATAGAGGAACGGTTCCGTGATCTGGAACAGCGGCTGGGTGGCATTATTATTAACCCATACCAGTCCACTGGAAAACGCCACACCGGTGAGAAGTCCTGCCAAGGCCCCCTTGCCTGTGGTCCGCTTCCACAGGACACCGAGAATGATGATGGCAAGACTCGGTCCCTGAAACAGGGACAGCAGCGTCTGGCTGAGTTCATAGATGCTACTGAACCGGTTGGCATACTGGGCGAAATAGATGGAGAAGACGATGAAGATAAGTGTAATCCACCTGCCGACGACAAGATAGTGGTGGTCGTCGCGGTTGGAACTGATGTAGTTCTGGTAGATATCTCTCGTCCAGATGGTAGCGGCAGAATTAAGCATTGAATCGACGCTGGACATAAGTCCCGCCAGAAAAGCGGCGAAGAAGATCCCCAGCAGTCCCGTAGGGACGATATCCCTGATAAGTGTGGCCATAGCTTTATCAGCATCAGCAATATTGGGGTTGTGGGCCAAGGCGATGATTCCCGGGATCACCATGGCAAACGGAATCAGAACCTTCAAGAGCGAGCCAAAAACATACGAAGCTTTGGCATCTGCCATTGAGCGCGCTCCCATAGACCGTTGCACGATAGCCTGATTACCAATCCAGTAAGCATTGGCCAGAACAAGTCCCAGTCCGAAAAAGATTCCTGACCACGGATGGGGCGCTTTGGTGTCCGCGGGAAGTATCAGACTGAAATGATCCTGCGCCCTGTCACCCAATGCGTGCACGGTATCCACAAACTGGCTGACGCCACCAAGCTTGTAGATGCCGAAGAACAGGACAAAGAGGGAGCCTCCGAGCATTACGACACATTGAATGACATCAGTATAGACCACCGCCCGTAGACCGCCCAAAAGTGTGTAGATACCGATGATGGCACCCATTAAAACGATGGAGTAGAAAATAGTCCAGCTTGGGCGCCTCGCTTCACCGAGAACTTTCTTGCCCCATTCGGCACTGATTTCATCCCGCTGGAAAAAGAGTGTCGATCCCTCTGCGACAGCTCCCTGGGCATCTGTGGTGAGAAGATCCCTGTCTATGAGCACCAGATTGGGATTGTGTATCTCTTCAAGTTCAGTTGCCTCACCATACGACCCGGTGAAAATAAAGTCATATTTTTTCGCATCTGTCACTTTCGGGATTGCTTCAAACGTATGCCTTTCCTGACTCACAATCATTATTTTCGGGTTAAGATCGAGGAGGACGTTGAACATGACAGCAGAAGCGTACAGAACAATCCCCAGGGCCATGGCCATATAGACGCCCCAGATTAAGGCTGATACCGTCCGGACAGTGTTGTTGTAACGGGCACCGAGCCACTCGGGTATGGTACTCACTTTTGATTTCCAGAACATGGGGATGAAAAGGAACGCCCCTATAATCATGACAGGTACAGACCCGAGCCAGTCGTAATTACCGAGGACGATACCATAGAGATAGGCCGAACCGGCAACCCCTACCATATCCACAGCACCGATATCGGTCACCACCAGCGACATCCCGATTGCCCACCACGGCAGCGACCGGCCGGCGAGGAAGTAATCTTTGCCTGTGCGCATGCGACGGCCGAGATAGGCACCGAGAGATACGGTGCCCAAAAGGTAGATGACGATTATAATGTAGTCGATACGTCCAAGAACCATGATGTTTTATGATCCGCTTCAGAGAAAATCAAAAGAATAGTAAGTATGCCCCGGATGCTGAACTTGAGCTGTCTTCTCAGCGCATTAGACCGTCCGCGATTCTCTAAAGTCAAATGCCGGGAATTGGATTTATCTTTGCCGAAAGACCTCATTAGGAAGCGGCAAGATAATACATCGTTCAATAATAAATCCAGCCTTAATTGTACTGGTGATCCTACCGTGGGATCTGGCGTTCTTACCGAAACCGACCCGCAAGAGAGCGACCGGTGACGGAAAAAGATAGTGCCAGAATCCAGCTATTCAATATACATTCTTTGCAGCTCATGATACGATCCCATCTGCCAAGAGCTATTCTCGTCACTATCATCATTTTACTCGCCACTGCTTTCCACCGATCACCTTACATCGCTGAAGCCCTCACCGAACAGCAAATAGAAGATTTTTCGGTTGTCGTAGCTCCGGCGAGAATTATCTTCGAACCGTTCTTCGGTCCCCTCCTGTTCTATATGCGAAGCGTCCGTCCCATTGCTGAACTTTTCGCTTTTGCAGTTTGGATCGCTGTTGTCATGCTCATAGTCATGCTGAGGCGCGGCAAAGGTCTGAAGAACAGCAGTACGGGACGCACTCTTCTGAAGTGGTTTGCCAGACTCCCCGCGGCGTTCGCAATGTGGGGCGCAACGCTCCTTATGATCATTTTCGTTCCTCTTCCAAGCAATACTATCCGGAACAAATCCGCAAACAAAATTCTGCTGAACATTCACGCTCACTCGTACTTCAGCCACGACGGTCTCTTCTCGCAAGCACAACAGATGGCGTGGCACAAACGGAACGGCTTTGATGCCTTCTTTATGACGGACCACAATCACCACGCGAAAACGCTCGAACTTATGGAAAGACAGAACAGAGGCGAAATCCCTGAGGCACCCGTTGTCCTGTGCGGCCAGGAATTCTCCGGCAGCAATCACATGCTGTTGCTGGGGATCAATCACGATTTTACGAGCAGAGGAATGGCTGAACCCCAGCTCATCGACTCCGTTCACGCCCAGGGCGGAGCAGTCATTGTGGCTCACTGGTTTGAGAATAGGAAAAATCCCATCGCTCACTACGTGAAGATGGGCGTGGACGGATTCGAGCTCGAAAATCAGAACAGCCGCGGATATGCCGACAGCCTCAGAACCGCCCTCATCAAGGTGTGTCAGTCCAACAACCTCCTCTCGTTGGGATCATGCGACTATCACGGTTACGGTTCCGCCGCCTACACCTGGAACGCCCTCACCATCCCAGAGTGGAAAAGACTCTCCCTTGGAGAAAAGCGGGAGGCTGTGATGGAGATCCTGAGGTCGCGCAGGAGTGCCGAGACCCAACTCCTTATCTATAGTGACCGAAGGGAAGACAGCCGGGAGCTCGTAGCCTTAAGCCCCCTTTTCACCTGGATGGACTACTTCCGTAGTCTGAGTCTCCTTCAGGCGGTTTCGTGGCTCGTCTGGATGGGGCTGGGACTTTGGATAAGCAAGACGAGAAGGGTCGTCTCTTTCAGACAGTGGTTGGAAGGGAAGCCGTTCCGCCTCGAGAACCTGATTTCGTTCATATCCGGCGGCTGGATTCTCTGCATCGGATTGTTCAATCTGTCCAGAGCACAGAGCCTCGAAGGGTTCAACGAAATCTTTCTCGAGTTCGGAGCCTACTTCTTGATCCTTGGCGCCTTTTTTGTGCTCTATCCTTTCACACTTATGCTTGCTGCCCGCTACGGCAACAGGTCAGCAGATTCGTAAACATTGACTATTATCAGGGAGGAAATCATGGAGAACAACAGGTGGACGGTTCTTAAAAGATACCGCCATTCCAGCAAGTGGCATCCGTTCCGAAAGACTGCTTTACTTGCTCTGTCTGTCACAATCTTTGGCACCGGAACTGTAATCGGTCAAACACAGAGAGTAGCCACCCACTATGCATTGAATTCAGCCGAAGTGCCCGCGAAGGTGCTGCAAAATGCCCGGCCGAAGGTTTGGAAGGGAAATGAGCGGGGCCCCGTAGAAGGCCTCATGCTGTACAGGACGGAGCGGCCAGGCGCCGTCTGGCTCGGGAGTGACGAGGGTGCAGTACGCTTTGACGGCAAGGCTGCACATCGCTGGGATCGATGGCAGTACTTCCACGGGCGCCGCTGGCTCCAAGATAATGATATTCAGAACATCCACGTGGAAGAGGGGGACGGCTTGCGGAAGGTCTGGATTCGGACAAAGACGGGAGTGTCGCTCATCGAGTGGCGGCCTATGACACTGGCAGAGAAGGCGGCACATTATGAAAAGATGATTGATGACAGACACCTTCGCCACGGCTTTGTCTCCGGCTGCGGGCTCTTCGCCCCGGGAGATACTTCCACGAGTCAGACGAGAGACTCGGATAACGACGGTCTCTGGACGGCCATGTATCTGGCGGCTGAGGCTTACCGCTACGCCGTGACCGGTTCGGAGGATGCGCTCTGGAAGGCCCGCCGCTCCATGCGCGCCCTCATGAGGCTTGAGGAGATTACCGGCATTACCGGCTTCTTTGCCCGCTCGTTCAAGTCTGTGGATGAGCCGCCGCACGGAGGCGGCGAATGGCACCCCACTCCCGATGGGAAGTGGCTCTGGAAAGGAGATACCAGTTCCGACGAGGCGGTCGGCCATTACTACGCCTATGCCATCTATTTTGACCTCGTAGCCACGGAAGAAGAGAAGGCGGAGATGGCGGAAGTTCTTTCCCGCATCACTGACCACATCATGGAGAACGACTGGAACCTCATCGATGTTGACGGCAAGCCGACGCGGTGGGGAGTCTGGGGGACGGAGTACTTTAAGACGCCAGAAGGAGAATACGAAAAGGCGCTCCGGTCGCTGGAACTCCTCTCCATACTGAAGACTGCGCACCACATCACCGGAAACCAGAAATATGACGACGCCTACCGCGACCGGCTTGATCACGGCTACGGCACGAACACACTCTACTACCGCCGCTGGATCAGCGAAGAGTGGGAGATTAACTTTTCCGATGACGAACTCTACTACCTTTCGGCCTTTCCTCTTTTTCTATACGAAGACGATCCGGCACTGCGGGACAATTACCTCGCCAGCGTGCGGTTCACCTGGAGTCAGATCCGCCCGGATATGAACCCGCTCTGGAACTTCATGTCCGTCGCCTCAGGTGCCGGCGCTATGACCGACGATATACTGAAAGAGTCGCTCATGACCCTGGATAGAATTCCTCTCGAAATGGTTGAATGGCGCATGGAGAACTCTCACCGCATCGATATACAACTGCGGCCACTGGCGGATCGTTCCGGCCACCCTCAAACCACCTTTGTCCTGCCGCCGGACGAACGACGGATTCACAAGTGGAATACAAATCCATTCATTCCAGACGGCGGCGGAGATGGATCGAGCGAAGAAACCCCTACATACTGGCTTCTCCCTTATTGGATGGGGCGGTACTACGGGTGGATTGAGTAGAATAGCCATCCTTCTTCACTGGCGCTATAAAGGACGGGTCTCCGATTGTTCACGTACCGAAAGTCGAATACTTTACCGTAAGCCAGATCAGTAGGAGTTCTGCTCAATAAGCAAAAATTCTTGCCGTTCGGCCGCTGGCCATAACCTCCCTAAAGCCGCAACCCCATATAGATCGAATCCCCACTCCTCTCCAGCTCCACGAATCCGTAGACAGTGTAGAACCGATAGGCCCTCTCATTGTTGAGCGCAAGTTCGAGATGAACGCCCGCTGAACCTGCTTCCCTGAGATGTTCCATCAGTCGATCCATCATGAGCACACCTTGTCCCTTGCCTTGAGCCTGCGGCAAAAGATCTATGTGGAGATGGGACTGGTATTTCCGCAATGAGTCAGGATGAGTGACATGGGGGTGATAGTAGAGGTGGTAGAGCTTCTCGTCCTCCGTCCACTCTGAGCGATCACCGGCAGGCTCACGGTATCTCCGTCTCAGCTGCGGCAGCCACTCGTTCCTGAAGCGGCGGTAGAACAGATCAGACTCAACAGCTCCGAAGATATAGCCGCAAACGCCGCGGTCATCTTCCAGCACGAAGGCGGACTGAGGTTCGAGGTTTACATACGGCCCTACATAGATGTGGCCCAGTGCCAAGGGATCGGTGAACAGATGGGAAGCATCCTTGCCCGAGTCGCCGGTCTTGAGGCAAATCTCATAAACGGCAGATTCATCTTTTGGCTCGAAGGAGCGGATTGTGAATGGACTATCGGGCACGACCCTTAAGTACTTTGTGATTGGTTAGCGGTAGCTGGTTATTGGTTGCTCGTCACTCGCTGTTTGTCCGCCCGTCCTCGAACGTCTAACGTGAGGGGCAATCCGCGACAGAGGCATCCTCAAGAGGACGGTATGATCGGAAGTTCAATCCGCGAAGGGCGATTGCCGCCCCAGTGCACAGTGACTGTAGGCACAATATTCTCACCATCATCCGGATCATTATTCGGCGCCAGCTTCGGATGGAGCCTGAAGGTCGGCGCATCGGCACAGGCGATGGAAACCTGAATCCGGTGCCCTTTCCTGAATACCCATGACGTGGGGTGAAAATCGAACCTGAGTTCGACCGTCCTCCCATCTGCAAGGATACCTTCCACATACTGGTCCTTGCGGTAGCCGTGCCAGGGGAGTTCAGGCAAAACTTCGATACCGCTATTGCCCGGAATGATGTCATCGTTATCGTACAGCCCGGCGAAGCCTGCCCTGAGCTGCCCCTCTGTCACCAGAACGGATTGACCAGTCTCGTCCACATCTTCCAGATAGATGAAAAAATCGCCGTAGGCCTCAGTTGAGGAAACCCAGAGATCGACAACAGGGTGGCCGGTGACCTCCGTATCGCGGGACATAGGTGGACTGGTGTACAGCAGTGTCTTCTTGTCCAGTTCAGTTCTCACCGGAATAGCGTCGGGCTGTCCGCCAGAGAGGCTCATCCATCGATTGCCATTGTTTGAACCGTAAACTGAACTGTGAGAATAGTCAACTGTATAGTCATCGGTACCTCTGCTTGGCGATGTCTCACTCAGCAACCCCTCCGGTCCGAAGTAGTAACTTCTGACAACCTGGCGTTTCAGCGGCCACTCTTTCTCCTGCCGCCAACCGTCACCATTCATGACGTAGATCAACACAGGATCTTCACGCTCAATTCCGTTTTCAATCCCCTTAAGATAGCGGTCAAAGAATCTCAAATGTTCTGTCAGAACCATATCGAGAGCTTCCTCATCGGTATAGCCAAAGTAGTGCCACCAAGGACCGGAGGTAATACTATGATAGGCTGGTGTTATCATTATTCTTGAAGGATTCTTCTGTCCAAGGGTACAGTAAAGCTCGAAGCTTCCCCGGGTGAATCCGTCGAACCAGCCGCCCACATTATACACGGCGATGCCCGACTCCATAATGGCCGTCGCCTGAGCGTTGGGACCGACATCTATGGCCGCATATCCCAAGGGGTTCTTGGCGT
The DNA here is from genome assembly GCA_030743815.1 of Candidatus Neomarinimicrobiota bacterium. Lineage (NCBI taxonomy): Bacteria > Pseudomonadati > Fidelibacterota > Fidelibacterota bacterium. The sequence goes on from JASLRT010000034.1 coordinate 40,169, forward strand.
CAACAAAAAAGAGATCCTCCGCCCATTCTGTATAGTCATAGTTTCTCTGATGGTGATCCATGGTAGCGTGATAGTAGATATGTTCCCGCTCGGCACCATTCTCATCACGATAGGCAGGGGGATAGCCGTCATCAAGGAACATCCCATTTTCGTTAACATCTATGGGAATCTCATCGGTCAGTTCACCATCACCGTCTTCATCCGTTACGGGGGCAGTCATAGCCTTAATATCGGGGTGATAGAAATTCCGTTCGGAATAGTACATAAAGCCGGACCAGTCCTTCATGAAGCCTTCCAGGTAGATACCGCCGGGATAGACCTCTCCGGTGTAGCCGTCCAGAGGAATGACAGCGGGCATAATGCACTTCAGCGCCTCAGGCTTTTGAGAGGCTGTGGCGGTCTGCGACCATCCGACATAGGAACCTCCCATCATGCCCACGTTTCCATCGCACCACGGCTGAGCCGCCATCCAGTCGATAAGCTCCTTGCCGTCCCGCCAGATTTCCGGCATGAAATCCATGAGCCAGCCGCTGGAGATACCTGTTCCGCGGATGTCGGCGCACACCAGGGCATAACCGTGAGACAGAAGAAAAGTAGCCCCATCCTCGTGAGACATATCCCTGATCTCGCCTGTCTCAGGATTGATCTGCGCACGCTGATAGGGGGTGTACCACAGTACCGTCGGGAAGCTCTCTCTTGGCGGTCCTTCGGCCGGTATGAAAATGTCGATGGCGATCTTGGTTCCGTCAGACATTTTCACGTATTCTGAACTTTTTGTGAAACCGCTGAACTCCGGTGCAGAAAAACCCGAGTACGCGAACGGTTTGCTCACTTTACTAACCCAGCCACTACAACTCATCAGCATGAGACAGCAAACGAGGTATAGATATTTATTCAGCATGAAGCGCATCTCCTGATTTGGTGATGTGTCATAGATTGACTATTAGCGACAGAAGTATTAGACTCTGCAGTCCCATCTAAAGTAAGATTATTCAGAAAGAAAAAGAAGCATCATGTCACTGGTTACAAATCGAACTATTCATAGTCCCCTGAATATCTTTTTAACGACCGTTTTCTGCTACATTTCGTGCGTTCCCGATCCGGTCTTCGACGTCCAAGGTCATCGGGGAGCAAGAGGGCTGCTCCCGGAGAATACACTGCCCGGCATTGAACTGGCTATGGAGATCGGCGTCTCCACCATCGAGCTGGATCTCGGCGTCACGAAGGACAGGCAGGTGGTTGTCGCACACGACCCTTACATCAATCCGCGACTGTGCCTGAATGCCGACGGTTCCCCCATCGAAGTCGATTCCGGAGGGTACGGCCCATTCATTATGAACCTCACTCTGAAAGAAGTACAATCATTTGACTGCGGCTCCCTCAATCCTGATCCAGCGCGCTTCCCCGAACCTCCGAGAGTGAACCTTCCAGGCACACCTATTCCAACCCTCCAAGAGGTATTCGATCTAGCGAAGAAACAAGGACGCAACGTCAGATTCAACCTCGAACTGAAGATCCATCCTCTCTATCCTGTAACGGTTCCTGATGAAAAATTCGTGACCGCGGTTCTGGAGATAATTCGCCTGAACGGGATGGAAGGGCGCGTGGTGATCCAGTCTTTCTACTGGCCGGCCCTAGAACGTGTCAGAAATCTCGCACCATCCATACGAACGGCGGCCCTCCTCGGAGACGACACATACAAGTCGATGAACGATTCCACACCGTCACCGTGGCTGAACGGGATCGACTTCCATAAATCGGGCGGTACGTCTCTGGGACTGCTCAGGGCGGCGGACGCCTACGTCGATATCTTCTCTCCCCACTGGGCACTCGTGGTAGCAGAAGATTCACTCTTTCTCGGGAGCACCGTGAAAGAAATTCAGAACACCGGGTTTGAGGTGATCCCGTGGACGGTGAACGACACTGAGACAATGGCACAGCTCCTTGACCTGGGTGTGGACGGCATCATCACCGACTACCCCGACCGGCTGATGGCGCTCATCAGGGAGAGGCGGGTTAGGGTGAAGTAGTCTTACTAACAAACGATCAATTCTCTTCGACCGTTCCCCAAACCAGTCCTCTCTGCCGTTCAGCCGGCTCGGCTTTCGAGAAGAAGGTGACAGCTACGCCGAAAAGACCGCTCACTGCCACACCGAAACAGGCGCGCATAAACTTGAACTGATTCATCCCCGCGAGGAGGCTGTCGCCGCCCTCCGTCATTGGGACGCCATGGGCGAAGGGCGTGATGATCTGTGGCACGAACAGAGACAACACGATTGCCCCCATCCCGCCGATGAGCGTAGCGAGGGCGGCCTTCTGGGTGAAGCGTCGCCAGAAGACGGACAGCATGAGTGTCACCACGAGGGGAGGCGTAACCGCGGCGGTGAAGGCGCCGTGGGCCGCGTAGATGGTCTGGAAAGACATGAACACCGGCACGAGTAGAATACCAAGGATTGTGACGGCCACTGAACTGAGGCGCGCGGCCACAAGTAACTCCTTCTCCTGAGCTTCCTGGCGGAAGATTGGCCTGTAAACGTCATTCACAAACACCGCTGCCACAGCGGTGATGAGGGTGTCGACGGTGGACATGAGGGCGGCGGTGAGGGTGGCGAGAATGAGTCCAAAGATTCCCGGACGGCTCAGGAAGTGGGTTGCCATAAAAAAAGCTTCTGCCGATTCAGTACCCGGTGACAGAACGCCTGCTTGAACCAGCGCCCGCGCTACCCATCCGCCCGATGCCACCACAACAGCCGCCACAGGCATCAGAACCAGCACCACTGCCACCATGGCCTTGCGGCCATCAGCCACCGATCTCGCCGACAGAAATCGCATAATGATCCCTTGATTCAGAAAGTAGAACATGGCCGTGTTGGCGATGCCGTCCTGCCAAAAGATGCCGACACTGGGGAACGAGGGATCGCTGTTGAAGTTCGGGAATGCCAGCCTGTGACTTCGCGGCAAGTGATGCCAGAAGTCATCAAATCCACCGAAATAGTTGACTCCGAGAAACAGAATCAGGATGCCAGTGACCAAGAGCATTACGCCCTGCAACAGGTCAGTCATGATGACGCTTGTCTGTCCGCCAGCGGTGACATAGATGGCGGAGATGGTTGCGACAATGATCGCTGCCGTAGGAATCGGCCAACCGAGAAGGATGTTCAGCACCTTCCCCATGGTGAAAAGATTCACCCCCACGTAGCCGATGAGGTAGATCAATAGATAGAATGTCACCCAGCGTCGTACCTTCGAATCGAACCGTCGCTCAAAGTACTCCGGAATGGAGGTGATTCGGGAAAAGTAGAGGATCGGCAGCCAGCCGAACAGGAAAAGCGGTAGCCACATCCAGTCGTTGAGATAGGTCTGCGAACTTCCGAGGCCATACTTGAAGGCTACCTGGCTGTATTTCACAAAGCTGTAAGAGCCCACCGTCGTCGCCACCAGAGAAAAAGTGATGATGGGCCAGCGGAAGCGCCGCCCGGCGAAAAAAAAGTCAGCCAGTGTCTTCTGGCGTCTGGCGAAGGTCGTCCCGACGATGAGGATCAGAATGAAGTACGCGATCATGATGCCGTAGTCGAGGGGTGTGCCCATTGTTCCGACTGGCAACCAGAGTTCCCGGGAAATACCGGTTACTCCTTGGGACATGGAACCAAATTGAAGATAGCCCTGAAGGAGGGCGTAGAAGGCGAGGGCGAAAAAGAGAATGAGAAGATTACGCACCCCTTTGCCCGACAATCCAACATATCCCTGCCGCCAGGCGAAGAAAAGTCCCGCAAAAAAGACTATGCCACCAAGACCATACTGATAGATGTAGGCAGACATCTTCAGAAACTCTGTCCTATCGGTCTAACCTGTTCAGAAAACCGGCCACGGCGTGGTTGAACTCCTCCGGTTTTTCTGCCGGCAGCCCGTGATAAGAATCTTCGATGACTACCAGTTCAGCGCCGAGCATTTGGGACACGTATGCTTCTTTCACGTTAAGGGGAGTATAATCGTGTTCTGCGGAAAGCACCAGCGTAGGCACATGAAGCTCCCCAAGCCGATCGCGAACACTCCATCCCGCCATAGACTTGAAAGCACTCAGGTAAGATTGCTTGTTATTCTCCGCCCACCGCTCGATGAAGACGTTCCGCAGTTCCTCCTGACTGTCCTTCGGAAACAGTCGGCCCGCCAGCACTTTACCCATCTTTCTCATCCCTAAAAGTCTCACGACGGTGTTCCGTTTCCACATTTCCATCTTTTCGCTAAAGGTTCGAAAGAGAAGCTCCACAAAACTGTTTACCAGAACGAGACTTCTGACTCGATGGGGATGGTCCAGCGCAAACTGAAGCGCTATCACACCGCCGAGTGAAAGCCCAACAACATGCAGAGACTCTATCTCCAACCCGTTTAGGAGAGCTTCAATATCCGCTGAAAACTGAAGAATACTGTATTGTTCTTTCGGTTTATCTGACTGGCCGTGCCCCCGAAGGTCGATCAGGATTACCCGATAGTCCGCCGAAAAGAATTTCGTCTGTGCCTCCCAGTCCCGCGTGCTGGAGCCAAGACCGTGAATAAACAACAGCGGCTCCCCAGTCCCGTGAATGTCGTAGTATAGATTGATCCCGCCAACTTCCACCTTTGCCATCATTACCTCCTGAAGAGGGTCTCGAGCATGCGTATCAATTCACCGATGACTGATCCATGCTGCTGATCAGCTTTTGTAGCGACTCATACACTCTCACTAAGCTGCTGAGACTCACCCACTCATCGACGGCGTGGGCACCGTGACCGACAGGACCGAAAAGGACTGAAGGAATTCCTGCCGCGGCGGCGAGGGCTGAATCAGCCCAGTATGACATCCCTTTCAGCTCCGCCGATGGAGCCACAGACTGAAGGCGAAGGACGATTTCTGCATCGGCATCAAGACTGTGTGACGGACGGTAGAACAGTTCTTTTGAGTCGACAGAGTGATTTCCAGGGAAAGCGTTCGCAGCGTCCGCAACCCGCTTCAGCTCACGGTTGAGATCTTCCTTCTCCTCCCCCGGCAGTATCCTCCGCTCCCACGTCAGCCTCGATTCAGCCGCGATCACAGGCAGGGCGGAGCCTCCTTTGACGGTCCCTACGTGCAGTGTCGCGTGTCCCAAAAGAGGGTGTGGCGCGCGAGCGTGCAGCTCAGACTGGATCTCGGCAATTTCCGCTATGGCAGGACCCAGCGGCTGAGCAGCGTCAACTCCTTCCTCCGGCCGCGATCCGTGAGCTGACTTACCGGCAATCGTCAGCTCGTACCAGGCAAATCCCTTATGACAGATACCTATCTGCTCTTCTGTCGGCTCCATAAAGATGCCCGCAGACGGTAGCTGGGGGAGCGTCGGCAGCCAATCATCAATCAGCCGCTCCATGCCGAGACTCAAGTCTTCTTCGTCTACCACGAACGTTAGATGAATATCGCCCGGAGGTAAATGATCCGAAAAGTGTTCTGCCAGCGCCAGCATGATCGCCGCACTGCCTTTCATATCGTATGCGCCTCGACCGTAGAGTTTATCTCCATCCCGCCGCAAAGTGAAGGGATCGTCCATATTCTCAGTTCCCACGACATCCATGTGCGCATTCAGGAGAACGGACGGTGCACCGCCCGCTCCCGGGATAGTAGCCACCACATTTGCCCGTCCAGAACCGCTATCTTGCACAGCCGGCGTCACTCCCGCGCTGCTCAATTCCGATGCGATGAATTTGGCAGCGCTCTTTTCACCAGGCCCCTCACTCCACGCCGGATTGACAGAATCACACGCCACTAACTCAGCTAACAGTTGCTCGAGACGGTCTTCCATACTTTCCTTTTGTGCTCTAAGAGTTACGTCTAGAATTGGTTAATACGCGGTAACCTCCTGAACAAGAAACGCAACCGGTCAGTCATCGATTAGATACCACACAATGAGCACTCAGAAAACTACGCTTGATCAAATAGAACGCAAAGGACAACCTTCACCAGCCGTCTGTGAGCCCGCCTTGGCGGGTCGCTGACGGCAAATCCAGGGTATACCCGCAAACCTGTCGGCGACCGCCCGCTATCGGGATCGGAATCACCGACGGATTCAAAATCATGCGCAAAAACGAACGGTTCGGCTTAGATTTCCTTACCCCCTTTACGCTGATTCTGATGACGACTGGGGAGCTGATTCTACTTGAAACATGAAGCGTCTTTACCGAAACAGGCTGGAAGGAAAGATAGCCGGTGTCTGTGCAGGACTGGGTGAATACTTCGACGTCGATCCTGTCCTCATCAGGCTATTTTTTGTTTTTCTGGTACTTTGGCACGGTGCGGGCATCATCGCCTATATCGCCGCCTGGATCATCGTACCGGAAAAACCAGTCTCTTCCTGATCTCCGCCTAACTCCGATTTTCCTTTCGTCTATCGACATGGGGCGCAGTACATTCTGACCTATCACGGAGAATTCAATGCCCGCCAACCAGACGCACCGCAAATGGACCTTTTCCATCGATAGGGGCGGCACGTTTACTGACATTATCGGCGTCGGCCCTCAAGGCAAAATTGAGAGCATAAAAGTGCTTTCCCACTCCGTCGACTACACCGATCCAGCCATAGAAGGCATCCGTCGCATGATGGACCTCAAAACAGGGCAACCCATGCCGCAAAATCGCGTCTCACGAATAAGAATGGGAACAACCGTGGCTACTAACGCCCTGTTGGAGCGGAAAGGTGCGTCAGTAGCGCTGTTTATCACAAAGGGATTCCGCGATCTGCTACAGATCGGACATCAGGCCAGACCGGAACTGTTCAAGCTCGCTGTAAAGAAGCCGAAACAGCTATACCGCTGCATTAAGGAGGTGAACGAACGGATAGATCACAGCGGCAGAATAATCAGGCAACTTGAAGCCTCCAAAGTGAGGGAGGATCTGAAACGAATCCGCCGCATGAGGATCACTTCGGTCGCCATTGTTTTGATGCACTCCTGGAAGAACTCTGAGCACGAGGAGTGTGTAGCGCAGATTGCGCGCGAGCTCGGTTTCAGGCAGGTGTCTGTCAGTCATGAGATCATGCCGCTAATCAAGATCGTCGGCCGGGGACAGACGACTGTGGTTGACGCATACCTGAGTCCTATTCTCATGCGTTACATCGATTCTGTCAGAGCCTTCACCGGCAGCATTCCACTGGAATTCATGCAAAGCTCCGGCGGCATGACCGACGCCGACTCTTTCACGGGCAAGGATGCCATCATCTCAGGACCGGCGGGAGGCGTCATCGGAGCGGCGGGCGTGGCGAAGGTGAACGGTCTGGACGAAGTTATCGCCTTCGATATGGGCGGTACTTCCACGGATGTGTCGCGCTCCTGCGGCCGACTCGAAACGGTCTTCGAGGTAGAAACGGGGGGCATCCAGTTCCAGGCGCCGAGCCTGAACATCAACACCGTAGCCGCCGGCGGCGGATCTATTCTCTGGTTCGATGGCCAGAAGCTTCGCGTAGGGCCTGAATCATCTGGAGCTGATCCGGGACCTGCCTGCTACGGCCTCGATGGCCCCCTATCACTGACAGATGCCAACCTGCTACTCGGCCGGATTGTGCCGCAGTTCTTCCCAACCACCTTTGGCCCCACGCGAGACAGGCCACTGGACAGAACTGCCACTAAGGCAAGATTCGATATCCTCACTGATGAAGTGAGCCAGGCCGCCTCTTCTCATCTGACGCCCCAGGAAGTGGCTCTCGGATGTGTCACAATCGCCAACGAAACCATGGCTAAGGCCATAAAGGAAATCTCTGTCTCTCGAGGATACGACGTGAGGACGCACGCCCTTGTCTGCTTCGGAGGCGCCGCTCCCCAGCACGCCTGCGCCATTGCGAGAATTCTCGGAATCGAAACTGTTATAATCCATCCCTTGGCGGGATTGCTGTCAGCCTACGGAATCGCCACGGCCGTTCAACTTCGCTACGGAGTCAAGTCCGTTGTGGCGCTACTGGATAAGAAGCTCTATGCCACTCTCCAGACACAGTTCGATGATCTTTCAGAACCGTTGAGGCAGGAGTTGACTGAAGGCGGTACTCCCGAAGATCAAATCGAAATCAACCGCTATCTCGACTTGCGGCCTCTGGGGACCGACTCTTACCTGTCCATTCCCATGATGCCTTTCACAAGAATCGCGGACGCTTTCGCCGATGTTCATGAGCAGCACTACGGATTCAGACCGATCGACGTTGAACTTGAACTGGTGAACATTCGCGTAGATGTCACAGGGCGCAGTGAGAAACTAAGTGAGGCAAAGCACAAAGGGCCGAGAACGTTTGCAGAGGCGAAGCCACTCCAAACATCTACATCCTATTTCACTGAAGGCGCTGTAAAGACACCTGTTTATCACCGCGATCACCTGCAGAACAACGTGGAAATCGAAGGGCCGGCTATCATAGTTGAGTCCTACTCCACAACTGTTCTTGAGCCGGGATTCTCGGCTTCAGTCAACGACTACGGTCACCTGATTATTACTCAGCACGAGAGAGAATCTAAGGAAGTCTCCGCCGCCCGCGATCCTGTTATGCTGGAAGTATTCAATCACCTATTTATGAGCGTGGCTGAACAGATGGGTCACACGCTGTGTAATACAGCCCACTCCGTCAATATCAAGGAGCGTCTCGATTTCTCCTGTGCTATTTTCGACTCAGACGGAAATCTGGTCGCAAATGCACCTCACATGCCGGTACATCTAGGAGCCATGGGCGAGTCCGTCAAGTCGATTATTGAGGCCAATACAGGGACGATGCAAGAAGGTGACGTTTACCTAATGAACAATCCTCACCGGGGCGGTTCGCATCTTCCTGATTTGACGACCATTGCTCCCGTCTTTGTCGACGGCGGAAAGCCGATCTTCTACACTGCCACCCGCGGGCATCACGCCGACATTGGCGGAATCGCGCCGGGCTCCCTGCCGCCCTTTGCAACATCAATCGATGAGGAAGGTATAGTCATCGACAACTTCCTGCTCGTCCACTCGGGAAATTTCAGGGAACGTAAACTGCGGCTGATGCTAAGATCTTCCCCGTTTCCGGCACGCAATCCCGACGAAAGAGTCTCTGATCTGAGAGCCCAGATCGCCGCTGTCAATACGGGCATCCGCGAATTGAACGCTCTCGTTGAAAAATATACGCTTGATACAGTACTCGCATACATGGGTCACATCCGCGAGAACGCCGCCGAATCCTTGCGATTGGCACTGGGGAAGTTCCTCGCCAAGGACGATCGGTTTGAGTCGCAGTTCGAAGATTTCCTCGATGGCGGCTCGCGCATCCGTGTCGCCATCACCATTGAAAGGGGAGACGATCCTCCCCACTCTCATAGCACCACGATAGATTTTTCCGGCACGAGCCCCCAGCTGAAAGGCAACCTCAACGCTCCTATCGCCGTAACGAAAGCCGCTGTCCTCTACGTTTTCAGGACGCTCATCGATGCCGAAATTCCCCTGAACTCAGGATGCCTGGAACCGATTGACATTCACATTCCTGAAGGTTCTCTTCTTTCTCCCAGCGACGAAGCGGCTGTTGTCGGCGGAAATGTGGAAACATCCCAGAGGATTGTTGACGTGTTGCTGGGCGCCCTCGGCGTAGCAGCGGCCTCGCAGGGGACGATGAACAACTTTGTCTTCGGCAGAATCGACGGTAAAGGAAAACAGTATTATGAAACTATCGCCGGTGGGTCAGGCGCAACCAAGAATCACGCAGGTGCTTCCGCGGTTCAGGTTCATATGACTAACACGCGTGCCACCGACCCGGAAGTGCTGGAACACCGCTTTCCGGAGTTGCGATTGGAGCAATTTTCCCTGAGGCGCAGATCGGGCGGAAAGGGAGGAAACAGGGGCGGTGACGGTACTGTGCGGGAGATACTCTTCCTTGAGCCACGCAAAGTCTCGATCCTGTCTGAAAGAAGAGTGTATCCGCCTTACGGCATGTCCGAAGGTCGTCCGGGACGGAAGGGCAAAAATCTCCTCGTTACAGCGGAAGGCGCGGTAACTCAACTCAATTCCAAAGCGGAGAAGATCGTCCAGGCGGGCGAGCGGATTATAATCAAGACACCCGGAGGTGGGGGGTACAGAAGGGAATAGACTACTCACGGTTCTGAATCACGTTTAGCTTCTCACCTGCTTTCCCTTGTCATTACTGAGCACGTTTAGTAATCTTGTCCGCTTGTTCTGAAGCACGACCACATTATGCAGGAGTGAATAACATGACCAGAGACTATAAGAATAGAGAGAAGTTCTACAAAGATTTCGATTTCCTCAACAGCTCCGAAGCCAGGCCGTCGCGACTGCTCGCCGAATATTTCGGACCGTTACGGATTTTCCGCAGGCGAAAGATTAAAGACACCATCGTGTTCTTCGGTTCAGCCAGAATCCCCTCACCTGAGGATGCGAAAAAGCCGGACAAAGGAGCAGAAAAGTCTGACGGCAATCTGCTCAATCTGGTAGAATATTATGAAGATGCAAGAAAACTGGCCTATCGTCTCACAAAATGGTCCAAGGGGTTGAAGCATTCTAAACATCGCTTTATTGTCACTTCCGGCGGAGGTGGAGGCATTATGGAAGCTGCCTGCCGCGGAGCAAGCGAGGCGTCCGGCTACGCCATCGGACTCAACATTTCACTGCCGTACGAACCTCAGGGCAATCGTTATACCACCGAAGAGTTAGACCTCGAATTCCACTACTTCTTCATGCGCAAATTCTGGTTTCTCTATCTGGCGAAGGCGTTAGTCGTTTTCCCCGGAGGCTTCGGAACGCTCGATGAAATGATGGAGCTATCGACCCTGATCCAGACCGGCAAGATCAGAAAGAAAGTACCGGTAGTCATCTACGGCCCCGATTACTGGAACAAGGTGCTGAACTTCGATTACCTGGTAAAAGCAGGTACTATCTCAAAGGAAGATCTGAACCTTTTTCACTTCTCTGATTCCGTGGACGACGCCTATCAGTTTCTTACCAAGGAGTTGACGAAGACACATCTGAAGGGAAGAAACTTCTGATTAATGGTTCTAAAGAAGTCTTCAGAAGATCGCCATGTCGTTAATCTCTCTTCAATCAAAGTAGTAGTGTGTTTATTAAGCACAATCCTCTTCGGACAGGAGCTTTTCGATCCTTACAAAGTTCATACGCTGGAAATTGAATTCTATAATGCCGATTATGATTCCGTGCTACAGGCCCAATGGGAGATAGATGATAAGACCTACGAACTGGCCACTATCACTTTTAATGGTGAAACAATGGACAGTGTGGGCGTTCGCTATAAAGGCAATTCGACCTTCTGGTGGGCGAGAGAGACTGATAGTCCCAAATTCCCTCTAAACATTGATTTTGATCTAATTCACGATGACCAGGATCTCATGGGCTACAACAAAATCAAACTGTCTAATTCAATATTCGATGCCACTTTTGTGAGAGAGCAAATTGGTTATATCACTGAATCATATTATCTCCCAACATCAGCAACCGGCTATATGAATGTTTTTGTTAATGAAGAACTTTTGGGTCTTTACGTATCGGTAGAGTCGGTAATTAAGCCCTTTCTGACTAAGCACTTTGGCAACGACGACGGCACTTTTTTCAAGTGTGAACCTCAGTTTCACTATGGTGATCCTTATTATGCTTCTCCTGACCTGCGCTGGTATGGAAGTGATTCTACCGTTTACGCTTACCAAAAAGGGTATGAATTGAAATCAGAATCCGGCTGGAGCGAACTTCTGGAACTTATCTATACCTTGAATTTTGACATCGAAAACATTGAAACAATCCTTAATGTAGATAGAGTACTATGGTTTTTTGCCGCATCAACTGTCATGCCTGATCTAGATGCTTATACAGGTTTGAACACGCACAATTATTATTTGTACCGCAATACAAGCAGCGGTCAGTTTGAAGCGATTCCCTGGGATAAGGATCAAACGTTTGGTGGCGCTCAAATCAATGATATTCTCGGCATGGGGGGCGACGCCTCCTGGGTTTATTACTGGGATCCATTCTTATTTGAGGATGATAAGGCGAGGCCCCTCTTCAGTCAATTGATCAGTATACCATTATATAAAAAGTTGTATACGGCACACATGCGTACCATTATAGAAGATATTTACACCATAGAATATTTTCAGGATCTTGCCTACGACATACAGGATATAATTGAACCTTACGCTAAAAATGATCCCAACCTGTTTCCCTCTTTCGTCAACGGCGACTATTTTCGATACAACGTGGACAATTATCTTGTGACACCGGACGGAGGCCACTGGTGCGGCATCACTTCAACCGTCGATAAGCGGATTGATTACCTGTTAAACCATAAGGAGATCAAAAAGACTCCACCGGTCATTGCTAATGTTGTCCAGGAAAATACTAATCCCGGAGAAGGAGAAGATGTGTTCATTCAGGCTCAAGTGACTGGAGCTACCCTGGTAGAGTTAATGGCCACGATTAACGAATATAATTCTCACTTTACATCTATTCCCATGTATGATGATGGTGAACATAGAGATGGAGATGCAAATGATTCTATTCATGGAGCTATTATCCCTTTTCAAGACAGTGGAAATCATGTGAAGTATTATGTCAGAGCAAGCAACGATGATGCACTAATACTAAGTCCAAGAAAGGCCGAACGTGAATTCTATGAATATACAGTAGACCTTGGCGCTTCAGGCTCTACAGTTGTCATCAATGAAATTAATTACAATTCAGCTGATGACTTTGATCCGGAGGATTGGGTCGAATTGTACAACCCGACTAACGACCCAATAAATATCGGCAATTGGACATTCAAAGATGAAAATGATGCTCATGTGTTTACCATTCCAGAAAATAGCTCCCTTGGTCCAGATCAATACTTGGTGTTATGCAAGGATGCTGACGCCTTCTCAGCTTTATTCCCGGATGTGAGTAATTACGTTGGTGATCTCGGTTTTGGATTAGACGGCGCAGGTGAATTGACCAGGTTATTTGATGCCAGCGGCGTTTTAGTGGATGTTGTCGAATATGATGATTCTTTTCCATGGCCTATCGGAGCGGACGGGAATGGGCCGACGCTCGAGTTGGTTGATCCGTATTCGGATAATGCCATAGCGGCAAACTGGTCTGCTTCGCAAGAACACGGTTCACCAGGACAATTCAATACGACCTCTTTGACTGTACAAAATGAGATATGGATGCCCACAGAGTTTCAGCTTTTTGACAATTATCCCAATCCTTTCAATCCAGCAACAATAATACGTTACATTCTGCCAAGAGATGGAGTAGTGACACTGACCATTTATGATATAATGGGTAGAAACGTCGCAACCGTGATTGACAGGGAACAAACAGCCGGTCTTAAATCACTGCAGTGGAATGCCACCAATGATGCTGGAGAAGCCGTCTCCGCGGGAGTCTACTTATATACGGTGCAGGCAGGCGAGTTCAGACAGACTAGGAAAATGGTACTGTTGAGATAGTTTCTAACCTCCCCACAGACGCTCATCCAATACAAACCTATTGCAGTATTAGATCAAAGCGGATCCTCTATAGAATTTCTGAGGTACAAATCAGACGGTCAATAGCGGAAAGAGCGGGTGATCCATGGGAGCGCCCGCGGGATACCCGTCTATTTTTATTAGCTTAAAAAAATGTCAGAGCATAAATATAGCCTTGCGGTAATCATCTGCCTCGGATCAAAAAACTCCCCCACAAAAAGGTGGGTGTAGTTAACTTACCGACTCTCACTCATCCTAACCTAACAGATGGAGCAGATATGAACCGCACGACCTTAGGACACCTCATAATCCTAGCTGTTCTGGCAACTCAAGGAATCGCGCAGGTCGAACCTGTCGATCCCGACCAAGGACTGCACTACAACACACCACGCGTGTTTATCCTCAAGGGCGCGGTGGTGGTTACCGAACCCGGAAAATCGATCGATAAGGGTGAGATTGTCATCCGGGACGGTCTCATCAAATCGGTGGGAAAAGTCGCCAAGTACCCCCGAGACGCGGTGGAGATAGATTTGACAGGCAAGACAATCTATGCCGGATTTGTCGAGAGCTACCTGACACGTGATAAAAAGAGAAAAGGTGGCCGCGGAGAACGCCCAAGCGAAAGGGAACCGAAAAAGGAAGAGGCAACGGCTACCGCTCACTGGAATAAGCTGGTCAGACCGGATTACAGGGTTCTTGACGAGTTCGTCCTCGAGGATAAGAAACTGGAGGAGTTGCGGAAACTCGGTTTCACCTCGGCTCACCTTGTGCCGACTGAAGGCATCTTCAGGGGACGATCTGCCGTGATACATTTAGAAGAATGGTCATCCGGATCTGTCATTAACGAACAGGGGCCAGTTCATCTGACGGCTTTCGAATACGGCGGCTGGAGAGATCGGTCTTATCCCAATTCACTGCTGGGGTCCATCGCTCTCATGCGTCAGACATTAATCAACTCCGATTGGTACGCTGATGCATGGAAAACCTACAGCCGTTTCCCGGGTAATAACGAACAACCAGAAGTGGATCGTGCTCTGGAGATCCTCTCTCAACACACCGAAGCTAACGGCGCTTTCTGTTTTGAGGCTGGCGATGAACTGGCGGAACTTCGCGCTGGACAGATCGCGAAGGAGTTTGACTTAAAACTGTGGCTACATGGGAATGGGTACGAGTATCGCCGTCTGAAAGAAATTGCCGGTCTCGACGCATTCGTGATTCTTCCTCTTAATTTTCCGCAGACACCTGACGTTGAGACATGGGAAAAATCCCTCCAGCAGACGAATGCGGCACTGCGGCACTGGGATCTGGCTCCCGATAACCCCCGCAAAATGATTGAGGCCGGGATCCCCTTTGCGCTCACAAGTTCAGAACTTAAAGACGGGACCTCGTTTAGCAAGAATTTGCGCCGGTCTGTGGAGCGGGGTCTGTCCGAAAAAGACGCCCTGGCCAGTCTCACTACAGTACCAGCCAGATATCTGGGACTTGAAGAACAGCTCGGCATTATCGAGGAGGGAAAGATCGCCAACCTGACAGTGGTTGACGGCAATTATTTCGAGGGCGAGTCTCAAGTCACAGAAGTCTGGATTCAGGGTAACCGTCACCGTCTTGTTCAGGAGCCAGATGAAGACCTCCGCGGCAAGTGGCTGATGCAGTGGACGTATAATGATATGATGCGAGAAGATACGCTGGACGTCTCCGGCAAGAAGACGAAACTGAAGGCGAAACTGGTCTGGAACGAATCGTCAGTCGACTTGAAGAACATCAAGATTGAGATCAATAACAGTGTCTCTTTCCTCTTTGATGGTGATAGTCTCGAATTAACCGGAATCGTCCGCTTATCAGGGAGTGTGAAAGAAGATTACGCCGAGGGACAGGGGAGAACTCCAGATGGAAAAACGATTAGATGGTTCGCTCGCCGGACGACCCCATTTGAAGAAAAGCCAGAGCAGGAGAAGCCCAAGAAGCGAGAGGAAGCAAGTACGCTGGCAGTCCGTTATCCCGAAGGGGCCTTCGGCCTCGAAGCGATGCCCGATCAATCTCCCATCGTACTGGTGAAGAATGCTACCATCTGGACCTCGGGCCCGGCGGGCATTGTAGAAGAAAGCGACCTGCTGGTGAAGAAGGGGAAGATCTGGAAAATCGGCAGAAATCTGAAAGTTTCCGGAAGCGTGAAAGATGCTGTTGTGATCGATGCCAAGGGGAGACATATTACACCCGGCCTCATCGATTGTCACAGTCACACCGCTGCCTCTTCCATCAATGAGGGAACCCAGGCTGTCACAGCTGAGGTACGCATCCGCGACGTCCTCAACAGCAATGATATCAACCTCTATCGCCAGCTGGCCGGAGGGCTGACCACAGCGAATGTTCTTCACGGCTCGGCAAACCCCATCGGCGGGCAGAATGCCGTCATCAAGTTGCGCTGGGGAACAGCGCCCAATGATCTTCTATTGAAGGATGCACCGCAGGGAATCAAGTTTGCTCTTGGCGAAAATGTGAAACAGAGTAATTGGGGCCAAGATTTCACCACTCGCTATCCCCAGACTCGCATGGGCGTTGAACAGATTATCCGTGACGCTTTCACGGCTGCGCGAGAATACCAGAGAAAATTCGATGAGCATGGGGGCGGCAAGTCCAAGTCTCTCAAGAAGATCCCGCCACGGCGTGATCTGGAGCTGGAAGCGCTGGCAGAAATACTAAGGGGAGAGCGCCTCGTCCACAGTCATTCGTACCGTCAGGATGAGATCCTCATGCTGGTGAGGGTGGCTGAGGACTTCGGCTTCCGTATCGGTACCTTTCAGCACGTACTTGAGGGCTATAAGATGGCAGAAGCACTGGCAGACCACGGCGCCGGAGGATCGACATTCACCGATTGGTGGGGCTATAAATTTGAGGTGATTGACGCCATCCCCTTTAACGGCGCACTCATGCAGAAGGTCGGCGTCACAACCTCCTACAATTCAGACGACAGCGAACTGGCACGGCGTATGAATACGGAGGCGGCCAAGGCCGTCAAATATGGAGGAATCTCGGAGGAGGACGCACTGAAATTCGTCACCATCAATCCCGCTGTTCAGCTGGGTATAGATGAATGGGTCGGCTCACTGGAAGAGGGCAAAGACGCCGACTTCGTCATCTGGAGTGAAAGCCCTCTCTCCACTTTTGCCGTCTGTGAACAGACATGGATCGAAGGCAGGAACTACTTCAATCTTGTGAAAGATCAGCAGATGAGAGAGGAAGCGAGCCGTGAGCGAAATGAGTTGATCCAGAAGATTCTTGCTTCCGAGGATAAGTCACCCGGTGGCAAAAAACAAGGCGGTCACTACAGGCCGCATCTGTCACATCCGTACAGCTGCCTTGAGGGGGTGATCCAATGAGCAGACTACTAAAAGGTATAACCATACTTCTATCGGTGGCAATCGCCTCCGATCAGATTCCGGCACCTCCTCAGACGCACCCCATTCTGCTGACAAATGCCACTATCCACCCGGTGACTGCAAAAGTCATTAAGCGTGGCGATATCCTATTCGAGGAAGGCGTCATCACTGCCATAGGGCGCAGACTCGGTAACCTTCCCGACAACACGGAAACTATCGATCTTGTGGGCAGACACGTCTATCCCGGCCTCATCGCCGCCACTACCACCATGGGGCTGATGGAGATAGGCGCCGTGAGGGCGACACTGGATTACTCAGAGACGGGTACGGTAAATCCGAACGTCCGTGCCGAAGTGAGCTATAATCCCGATTCGGAACTGATTCCCGTCACCCGTTCAAACGGCATCGCCATCATACATACGACGCCCATGGGTGGCCTCATTTCAGGAACGTCCGCCGCCATGATGCTGGACGGGTGGACATGGGAATCAGCCACTCTCAAGGCTCCAACAGCCATGCATCTCAACTGGCCACGCATGACCGGCGGTGCGTATCCGTACTTCATGCAGAGCGAAGAGGAGCTGAAAAAACAGAGAGAAGAACGACTCAAGACGTTGGAGAGAGTCTTCAATGAGGCGAAAGGTTATCTTGAAGCCAGCGATGCTTACAAGAGAGGCGATGGTCCGGCGATCGATACCGATTTGCGCTGGGAAACCATGATACCCGTTCTGAGGCGGGAAGTGTCAATCTTCGTTCACGCTGATGAGGTTCAGCAGATCGAAGCCGCTGTAGACTGGTCACGCAGAATAGGCGTAGATATAACTATCGTAGGAGGCGATGACGCCTGGCGCGTAGCCGATCTTCTGGCGAGATACAAGATTGCGGTTATCTATGACGGTGTCCACTCCCTGCCGTCGCGACGCTGGGAAGATTACGACGTACAGTTTACCGCACCTCTTAGGCTTTATCGAGCGGGAGTCAAGTTTTGTATCGCAACGAGTACGAGCCAGTTTGCGGCGCCCCACCAGAGAAACGTCCCGTATCAGGCCGCCACGGCGGCAGCTTACGGTCTCCCGCGGGATGAAGCCCTCAAGACTGTGACGCTATATGCGGCAGAAATCCTGGGAATTGACGATCGCGTGGGCTCGCTCGATACAGGAAAAGATGCCACCCTTATCATTACCGATGGTGATCCTCTCGATATCAGAACGCAGGTGGTTCAGATGTTCGTCCAAGGAAAGAAGATCGATATGCGCGACAAACACAAAGTGCTCTATGAGAAGTATCAGGAAAAGTATAGACAGTTGGGGCGGATTGAATAGTTGCGACCGATACGGCCACATTCTGTTGATCAGTCGATTGTCGGTGTCACCTGCCCTTCACGAAATTGATAGCTATGGCGCTTTTACATAGATCTCCTGCGCAACGACCTTTTCAATAGCCAGTTCTGTCTCGCCAATACGGACAACGAAAGAGGGTTCTCGCTGGTGTACTTTGATAGGGTTACCGGCAATGACGCCGAGAGCAGTAAGGCGATCGTACCGTTTATGAAATGACGGTGTAATGAAAGCGATTTCAGCATCTTTCCCAATCTCCAGGTCCGCCAGCCTGATTATAAGAGGTTTGAGTTCTTCCTTGTGATAGGTTTTGCAACAATCGCTGGAGGGGATAGCTTTTCCGTGAGGACAGAGAGGCGGATGTCCCAGAAAGGCACAGACAGAATCGACAACCTCAGAACTGAGTATATGCTCAAACTGACACGCTGTCAGCTCCACGGCGGCGTCTGATACCTGAAGAACATCTGTAAATAGCCGCTCTGCCAGGCGGTGGCGACGGATCACCCCTTCGGCATGTTTCTCGCCCGATGCCAGGAATTCGACCGTGTCCCCATGGGACTTCACCATCTCTAACCGTTCGAGTTCACTGAGAGTCCGCTCAACATCGACCTCATCAGTGGCATCACCAGAACAGATAGTTTTTACATTCTTAATTGAAGTCTTGTTGTCTTCTCTTGCTACCCAGATGGCTTCGAGGACTTCGTCAATCTCTCTCTGATCTACGCTCACTTTTACCTCCCCGGATAATACGTTTAAAAAAGTTTACTGTTTTCGATTCAATCACAAATTCGTAACCGCAGTCGGGACATTTGATAAGTGGACATCCGTTACTCATAAAACAGCCGGTGTGGCAGTTCTCAGAAGTCTCATCGAAACAGTGATTACAGAGTGGGCAGTCCGTCATCTAATCTCCTGTATTTTCACTTGCTGTCCATCGTTTAGCTACCGACATATTATACCTTATTATGTTAAGCAGTCAATCCTCGATAATTGATTTCACAACAACACCCAGCGCAGGATGTGATTAACCGCTCCCGCTATCACAAGGGAGAACGGCAGAATAAAGAGAGACATACCAACGGCTGTCTTCAATCCCTGTTCCTTGATGATCATGAAGAAATTGGCGATACACGGCATGAACAGGGTGATAGTAATCATACTGACTACCACCTGAATCTGAGTTTCCATAGCGACAGAAGCCTCAGATAGCTGGGAGCTGAAAAGCTTGTAAAGTCCGGCGGCGCCGTAGTCCCGCCGCAGGAACCCGATGAGAAACGCCTCCATCGCTTTCGATGGCAGACCGAGAAATCCGACGACGACGGGTGAAACAGCCCGTTCGATGGCACCCAGCAACTTCATTTTGTCAAAAACGAACAGCACAAACGTTCCCAGAAAAAACAGCGGCACCGCCTCCCGCAGATACCACTCTATTCTTGCCATCGTCTTGACGAGGATATTCGAAAGTTTGGGTAACCTCATGGGAGGTAGTTCCAGAACAAAGTCTGACGATTCGCCAGCAAATATCTTCGAGGAGAGATAACCGACTATAAACAGAACGGCCAGCACACACCCAATCCATAGTATTGTCATGACCGGCGACAGTGCCGCCAACATTCCCAGGATGACGCCGAGTTGGGCGGAACACGGAACGCCGAGCGCCAGCAGAAGAATAACAATCAAGCGTTCCTTGCGGCTTTCAAGAATTCTGGTAGTCATGGTCGCCATGGTGTCGCACCCCAGGCCGAGAACCATGGGAAGAACCGCCTTGCCGTTGAGACCCATCAGTTTGAACAACCTGTTCATCATCACCGCCAGCCGGGGCAGATAGCCTGAATCTTCAAGGATACCAAAGGCAATGAAAAAAGTACCCACGATGGGAAGGACGATAGCGATGGAATAGGACAGCGCCATGCTCAGAAGTCCGTACTCCCCCACTAACATGTCGCGCAGGAATTGAACCGGCAAGACAGTATCGACGACAGACGCGAGGAGCGGCATCAGCCATGCTGCGAATAATGTTTCTTCCAGAAAGTCTACCAATGTGCCCGCACCGAATACACCTACAAATTGATACATGAGATAGAGAATCGCGCCTCCAATGAGAAGCCCCCAGTATCTGTGATGGCTCCACTCACCCAGCTTCCTGAAGAAGGAAGAGGATACCTCCGCTTCCCTAGAAATCACCTCCTGCGCCATCTGCCTGGCATGACGCAGTCTGGCGGTGGTAATCACATTGTTCACTGAAGTGTGAAAGTGCGTCTGCGTCTCCCTGAGGTGCTCATTCAGTTCCTCCAGCCTATCCTTTGGTACGGCCTTGTCAACCCAATTCTTCAATGAAAGATCAGAAGCAAGCAGCATGAGAGAGATACTTCTCTTAAACGGATGACTGGATTCAATAAGGGCCTCAACAGCCATGGCGCCTTCGTTGACGGCTTCGGGATATTGCACACTGGGAGAACGATTCTCACCACTGTCATTCAACGCGGGAATAAGCTTGTTCAAACCGATGTGTTGTGTCGCCACAGTCTGAATTACGGGGACACCCAGTTTCTGCGAAAGATCCTGCACATCAATTTCAATGCCCCGCTCCCTCGACTCATCCATCATGTTCAAACATAAGACAAATTTGACGCCCAGCTCCTTTAGTTGCAGAGAGAGGAGAATTGTACGCTCAAGATTACGGCTGTCGCCTACCTGGATTATGCCGGCTTCAGGATAATCGAGAAGCATGTTCCTGGTGACAACCTCGTCTTCTGATGTCGGGATGAGATTGTTGATCCCCGGGGTATCGAGTACAAGCGTCTCCTTCTTCCCTATCTGCTTACCGGAAGCGATTTCCACCGTCGTGCCGGGATAGTTGGAGACGGTCACATACCGCCCCGTAAGATAGCTGAAAATGACGCTCTTGCCTACGTTGGGATTACCCACAAGAATCACCCTATCTTGATGATCAGCAAGTTGACTTTGGCTATAATGGTTCACTTTTCGTTACAGTTAAACAACGGTGTCATATAGTCTCTTGCCATTTTCCCTGGATTAAGGACAACATCACTGAGACTGATTCGCAATTACAATTTAAAGCCATTGCAGGTTGAAACAAAAGTTTTTTCATTACCTCTGAGCAGTATGAAACGGAAACATTTTCACACCGCATTTTTCTCTTGCAACTGAGTCAGAAGGGGTGTAAAATAGTACTAGACTGACTGGTCGGTTTATGACGCAATCAGACAACCAATCTAAAGAAAATAACAGGAAAATACAGATCTTGGACGCAGCGCTGGATGTTATCGTACAGAAGGGATATTCCGACTGCCGCATGGACGATATCGTGGCAAAGGCAAACCTCAGCAAGGGTGCCATATACTGGTATTACAAGTCCAAGAAAGATATCTTCCTATCCCTTGTTAATCACTGGGTTAACCGCTGGGGTGTCACCCTTAACCATATTGTTGAAGAGGATCTTTCTGCCTCTGATCAGCTTAAGGCACTTTTTGATTTTTTCCTGAACGCCTACAATGATAATCCGACTGTTTTCAAGGCTGAACTTGAATTCTGGGCTCTTTCCAGCCGCGATGAAGATTTCCGAAAAAAAACACATAAAGTTTATCAGGAATTCCTTGAGCTAATTGAAGGCATCATACAGCGAGGCGTTGATTCAGGGGATTTCAAGAACCTTGACGTAAAGGTAGCTGCGCTTTCCATCATGGTCAATATTGAGGGCATTGTCTGGTTCGCATTTTTTGATTCCGATGGCCTCAGTGCCAAACACTACTTTGAAACGATAACAGATTTCATCCTTTC
>JASLRT010000035.1 GCA_030743815.1 Candidatus Neomarinimicrobiota bacterium
AGAAAATGGAGTATATGTGCCATCTACAGTACTTGCATTGAAAATCGCAAGAACTCTTAATTGCACTGTGGAAGAAGTATTTCAATTACCTCAATAAAAAATTTGCTAACAATGTGTGCGCTATATCATTACAACCGTACCCCGTTCGTTTTCAGGTTGCGGTTGAGTTTTTAGGTTGAGAAGCATAAAGTTGAAATTGGGGGGCGTTAACACATTCGTTAACAACCCGTTAACACATAAGGTAATCATCTGTCTAAGCCTGTCTGAGCTTTCCGAAGTTACCAATGGGGGGAGCCGTGAAAAAGTTATAAGCATGAAAGCTCAGTTACGTATTAATTTTAAGGTAGTAAGAGTGGTGATGAAATGGTGTGTGGTGTAATGACCCAACACAGGATAAACTCGGCAATATTGCTAGCGTTCTCAGTCCTTTTGGTGGCTTAGAAAGATGCCGGAGAGCCTGAAAGATCCCATCTGCGGCATGACCGTTACTGAGGAGGCGGCAGTTGGCGTTCGGGAGCACAGTGGCGTCAAGTACGGATTCTGTGCCCAGTACTGCCTCGACCTTTTCGACAGCGACCCCGACCGGTTCGCACAACCGGTATCCGACCTGACAGGTCAAATAAGTCCTGTCAGGTCGGAGGAACAGTCGTTCACAGACCCCGTTTGCGGCATGACCGTAACAGCCGAATCCGCCGCCTGTAGCCACACTCATGATGGCATAACCTACCACTTCTGCGCCGAACATTGCCTCCGCAAGTTCAAAACGGACCCGGGAGCTTATCTCGGTAAAGACGATTATGCCGGGATGCCTGCTGGTTACGATGGTGGTTCGACGAAATATACTTGTCCGATGGACCTCGAGGTGATCCAAGACGGGCCCGGGAGTTGTCCCGTCTGCGGCATGGCACTGGAGCCGATTGAGGTGACCCTCGAGGAAGAGGAAAATCCCGAACTTATCTATATGAGTCGCAGATTCTGGTGGAGTCTTGCAATGACGGTTCCCATCGTTGTCATCGCCATGGGTGAAATGGTTTTTGGGTGGGATCTGGTCTCACCGTGGGCGGGGAAGTGGATACAGCTCGTTCTGGCGACAGCGGTGGTTCTGTGGGGAGGCAAACCGTTCTTCGAGCGCGCGTGGGCTTCCGTCGTTAACAAAAACCTGAACATGTTTACACTCATCGGTATGGGGACGGGCGTCGCCTATGGATACAGCCTTGTGGCCGCGCTCTTTCCCGATATCTTCCCCGCGGCGTTTCGCGGTCTGGGCGGCGAGGTGGCTGTCTACTTTGAAGCCGCCGCTATGATCATAACCCTTGTTCTTCTCGGGCAGGTCCTTGAGCTGAAGGCGCGGGACAAGACCAGCGGCGCCATCAAGGCTCTCTTGGGACTTGCGCCAAAGAGAGCACGGATCGTCCGGGAGGATGGAACGGAAGAGGATATTCCCCTTGAGCAGGTTCAACCCGGCGATCGTCTTCGCGTCCGGCCCGGAGAGAAGATTCCTGTTGACGGTTCGGTTGTGGAGGGGACCAGTTCGGTGGATGAATCGATGGTAACGGGCGAACCGATGCCGGTGGAGAAACGCAGCGGCGATAGCGTCATAGGCGCCACGGTGAACGGGACGGGTAGTTTTCTCATGGAGGCTCAACGGGTCGGTGGCGATACCTTGCTCTCCCAGATTATCCAGATGGTGAGCGAGGCTCAGAGAAGCCGTGCCCCCATCCAGAGCCTTGCAGACAGGGTCGCTTCCTTCTTTGTGCCAGCGGTGGTGGGGATCAGCATTGTGACGTTCATCGTCTGGGCTCTGTTTGGTCCGGAGCCGAAGATGGCCTACGCCGTGGTGAATGCCGTGGCGGTACTGATCATCGCCTGCCCCTGCGCCCTGGGACTGGCGACGCCAATGTCCATCATGGTAGGAATCGGCAAGGGTGCTACGGGAGGTGTCCTCATCAAGAATGCCGAAGCCTTAGAGACCATGGAGAAAGTAAATACACTCGTCGTTGACAAAACCGGGACGCTAACGGAAGGAAAGCCGGTACTGACAGCGGTGGAAGTATCTGGCGGCACCGATGAAGATGAGTTGTTGCGGATGGTGGCAAGTGTGGAGCAGGCAAGCGAACATCCTCTGGGAGAAGCTATCGTCGAAGCAGCGGTGGAGAAAGGCCTCAAACTGACGAGAGTCGAACAGTTTAACTCCGCTACGGGGAAGGGGATCACCGGCAGAATCGATGGCCAGGTGGTAGCAGTGGGGAACAGAAGATTCTTCAGAGATCTGGGGATTGAGTTGGGTCAACTTGTGGAGAAAGGTGACGCACATCGGCGGGGAGGCGAAACGGTGATGTTCGTAGCGGTAGATGGGGAGGCTGCGGGAATCTTTACGGTGGGTGACCTTGTGAAGGAAACAACACCTGCCACTATTACGAGGCTGCGGCGGGATGGCATTCACCTGGTAATGCTGACAGGGGACAACAGGACTACGGCTGAAGCGGTGGCACGTCGCCTCGGCATCGATGAAGTGCATGCGCAGGTTTTGCCTGATGAAAAGAACCAGACTATCGCAAGACTCCACAGTGAGGGTAGAGTAGTGGCTATGGCGGGGGACGGGATCAACGATGCACCGGCATTGGCGCAAGCCGATATCGGTATCGCTATGGGCACTGGCACCGACGTAGCCATGGAGAGCGCAGAGATCACACTCGTTAATGGTGATCTCACCGGAATAGTCCGGGCTAGGGAACTGAGCCGGCGCACCATGCGCAATATCCGTCAGAATCTGTTCTGGGCGTTTGTCTACAATTCAGTTGGTGTGCCGGTAGCGGCGGGCATTTTGTATCCCTTTTTCGGGATTCTCCTGAGCCCTATCATCGCCGCGGCGGCTATGAGTTTCAGTTCTGTCTCTGTCATTGGGAACGCCCTTCGCCTTCGCAATCTGAAATTCGAGCAGACAGCATAAACCGAAAGGAGAAAAGGTGGTTATGAGAATTGAAAGAGAAGTTAGAATGAGATTGATCAATGGTGTAATTATCCTGGCTACTGCCTGTGCTTTTGTGGGATGCGGTGAAGCCAAGGCGCACACCGATGTCGATCTGCCAACGATGCAGTGCAGTATGTGCAAGAAAACTATTGAGACGGCTCTTGCTGACGTGCAAGGAATCACAAAGGCGGAAGTTGATATGGAAAAAAAGGTGGCACACATTACCTACAAGGCTTCTGTTATCGATCTCGCTACTATAGAGAAGACCATTGCCACGGTCGGCTATCAGGCGAACGAGATGCCGGCCGATCCAGAAGCTTATTCCGATCTCGATAAATGCTGCAAACTTCCTTCCAGCAATTGAGAGAAAAGTACTGGGAATTGGGGTTAGCTCTAATACTTCCGGCGGCTCGATGGGGAGTCCTTCAGTAGTGGGAAACATTAATCCCGGGTGTGGAAGCGGTTATCCTAGAATGGTCGCTGTAGGTGACGAAATGATGATGGTCTGGACTACTCCCGGAGAGCAGTCACAGATTGAGATAAAACGGTTCAAGATCCGCCCAATCCCATCGTAGCACTCCACGGACGCTTCTTTTTATAGTTGGCTGGCTCCGATGGTATATACCACTTTTTTCTTGACTTTTAGCTAAAATCTGGCTATCATCCCTGCACTGATAATGACTGATGATCTCGGAGCGGTCACAATATCTTCCTCTTTTGCCCCTAAACTTTCCGAAAGAAAGTGACCTATCACTCTCCCTTATTTTTGAGAAGTGGATTGGTCATACATCATAACAAACCAAGTAGGAGGGTAGAATATGGCTGGCTTAAAAGACACATTTGCCACAGTAACCGGTTGGGCCAAAGACATAGTAAATCTGGGCTTCGCATTAGCCCTTGTGTTTTTGGTAGTGGACGTTCTGTTCGGTGATACCACCGGCATTGTGGGCAACGTCGCTGATCTTGTCGCCAGTTTCACTGATGAAGGCGTGGTAGGGCTTATTACCTTCCTTGCTTTCCTGTCGATCTACAGATCATAGAGCTAGTTAAGTAGAGTGGTCGTCCTCTCATTCGGGGAGGACGAACACTCTATTATCGATTCATCTGTCCGTGAGATCCTCCCCATTCGATGGGGGAGGTATACGTAAAGCAGATAGAAAGGGGAATCAACCTATGGCATCATTAAGAGACACCCTGAAGAGTACCACAGGCTGGCTGAAGGATATCTTCGATTTTGGTATAGCGCTTGTTCTTCTATTTGTCGTTATCGACATACTTTTTCCCGGGACGACAGGCGTGGTTGAAAACGTTGGGGGAATCGTCAGCAGTTTTGCATCCGAAGGCATAGTAGGCCTTATTGCTCTGCTGGTATTCCTCTGGATCTACAAAAGCTAGACCGACATATCAGTAGTCCGTCGTCCTTAAACGGCGGTCAGTCCATCCCAACCTGTTTCGGCGGTGATGTTCTTTACCGCAGCGGATTGGGATTTTCATTGTATGTAGTTTCTGATAATGAACAGACCTCCAATTGACTTGGTTTTAGCGAGGGTCAAGCGTAACTTCGCCGCCGGAAAAGGAGGATAATTCTAGTGGATTTTCTATACGGTCAAACAGGTGGTGCAGCTGGTGGAGGCTTCCTTGGATTCCTGCCGTTTATCCTTATCATGTTTGTGATTTATTTTCTCATGATTCGACCGCAGATGAAGCAGCAAAAGGAAAAGAAAGAGATGCTGACTAATCTGAAGAAAGGTGACAAGGTGGTTACTTCCGGAGGAATTCACGGAACAGTTGCTGGATTCAAGGAGAAGGACTCTATCGTGATCCTAAGTGTGGGTAAAAATGTCGACTTGCGCGTCAGTAAATCGGCGGTGGCAGGACTTGCCGGATCCAAGAAAGAAAACTAGGATTCGAAGTGGTGCGTCTTCCAGTGGTAATCTATGGTGACAACATCCTGCGCAGGAAAATGATGCCTGTGCAAAACTTCGAAGAGGCTACCGAACTGGTCGATGATATGTTCGACACTATGTATGAGGAGGATGGGATCGGACTGGCGGCTAATCAGATAGCCAGAGATCTCAACTTGATGGTTGTGGATATCACTCATACGGATGAGTGGGATATACCTTTTGCATTTGTTAATGGCGAGATTCTTGAGAGATGGGGGGAATCGGTCATGGAGGAGGGATGTCTCAGTTTACCGGAAATCAGGGTAGAAGTGAAGCGTGCCGAAAAAGTCCGTTTTGCCTATCAGGATCTGAACGGTGAAAAACATGTAAACGAGTACACAGGTTTAATGGCTCGAGTCATACAGCATGAGATGGATCATCTGAATGGCAGGGTCATTGTTGATCACGCCAGCCCCCTTCAGAAACAGCGCTTCAGTAGCCGACTTAAAGAACTTGAATCCGGTCACGGCGGTTTAATCCGAAGTTCTTCTTAAGAGGACTTAAATTTAACTCTCGCGCGATGCGCATCGTCTTTCTGGGTAACCCTGTTTTTGCGTTGCCCACACTATCATCCCTCTCCAACAGTCGCCATGAGGTAGTGGCCGTGGTCTCTTCGGCTGATACAGCGAAAGGCAGGGGGATGAAACAGACTGCCGGTCCTGTGGCTTCTTTCGCAAGGCAGAGCGAGATTCCCCTGTTACAGCCTGAGTCGCTGAAGAGCGAGTCGCTGGCTGCGTCGTTGCAAGAATTGAATGCTGACCTCTTTGTAGTAGTGGCATTCAAGATATTACCGCGAACATTACTCGGCATACCGAAACAGGGGTGTATAAACCTGCACGGATCTTTGCTGCCTGAGTATCGCGGCGCGGCTCCCATCCAGAAAGCGCTGCTGAATGGTGATTCCGTAACCGGTCTGACAACGTTTATCCTGGCGCCAACGGTGGATACCGGTGACCTCTTACTGACAGAGAAGATTGTCATCTATCCTGATGATGATTACGGTTCTCTTTCATACCGGATGTCCCATCTGGGGGCATCGCTGATAATGAAGACGCTGGACGGAATCGAACACGACACGCTGATACCAACTCCACAAGACGATTCTATAGCCTCAAAGGCACCCAAGATAAAACCTGATATGTGCCACATTCGGTGGGATAAATCTGCTGTCCGGATCCGTAATTTGGTGCGGGCGCTTTCTCCGGCCCCTTCAGCTTATACATTTATAAAAGGCCGGCGAATCAAGATCTTCAAGACGATGTTTTCGGCCCGCTCCCCCGCGTCGCCCGGTGAAATTATTAATGCGGGTAAGAACACTCTCGTCGTCTCGTGCGGTTCAGGTAGCCTTGAGTTGAGTGATGTTCAACTGGAAGGGAAGCGCCGCATGACAGTGGCTGAATTTCTTCAAGGTTTCAAACTATCTTCGGGGGAAAGATTTGGGGCCTGAGGGAAATGCGCGCTTCCACGCTATTCAGATTTTGACACAGTTTGACCGCTCAGGGAAAAAGCTGTCACAGATTCTGGTTGACTACTTTCAGTCATCCGCCGCGCCGCCGGACCGTCCTACGGTCACATTTCTCGTCCAGGAAGTCACCCGCTGGAGGGGATACATCGATCATCTGCTTACCCGTTTCTTCAAAGGCGATTTCTCCGGCTCTAACATCGTTCTGCAGAACATACTGAGACTGGGTGCTTATGAGATTGTCTTCAGAAAGCAAGTGCCGCTCTATGCCGCAGTAAATGAGGCAGTTCAAATGACGACTGAACAAGTGAGTAAGAAAGCGGGTGGACTGGTGAACGCTGTGCTGCGGCAGATCAAGCCATCTCATCTACCACGGCCGGAGCGGTTAACAAGCGAGGATCGGCCATCCAGGATTGCTACTGTCACGTCGCACCCTCAGTGGATGATCGAGAAGTGGATCGACAGTTTTGACCTCGCCCGCACACTAAAGTTATGTGAATGGAATAATAAGATACCGCAGTTCTCCATCAGACGAAACAGGAAGAAAGTGAGCAGCGGAGAATGCGAAGCGTTCCTTTCGCAAAACCAAATCGAATGGAGACAAAATCCGTTTGCGGGTGATTTCTACATGGTGAATAACATTTCCGACTTGCGGGCATCGGTACAGTTCCAGAACGGTTATTTCTCATTTCAGGACGTCTCGGCGGGACTTGTCACACATCTTGTTGAGGAAGATTTTGCAGGAGTGCTTATCGATGCTTGCGCTGCTCCCGGCGGTAAAACCTCATATCTAGCGGAACGTCTGAGCGACAATGTTATTATTCACAGCAGTGACGCCGATGAAATTCGCCTGCAGCGTTTGAAACAAACTGTCTCCAGACTTGATCTCAAGACCGTTCAGATTAGCGGAAAAGATGCCACAAAGGATGAATTTCCCATGGGCGATGTGGTTTTGCTGGATGTGCCGTGTAGCGGTACCGGTGTGATGGCCAAACGGGCAGATCTGAGGTGGCGACGCCGCCCTTCTCACCTACCGGAAATGATGCAGCTTCAGGAATCGATCCTACGGCACATGTCATCATTCGTAAAATCTGGCGGACAGCTCATCTATGCCACCTGTTCGCTGGAACCGGAAGAGAACTGGGGAGTAGTTGAAATGTTTATGAATAAGACGCGTCATTTCGAAATTCAGCCACTGCCGGATTCTGTTAGTGCTTTTGCTGATGATGGTGGTGCACTTGTCACTTTTCCGCCAGATAATGGAATTGATGGTGTTTTTGCTGTAAGTTTGAGACGGAAAAAGTGAAATCAATCTATCGTTATATCATCGCTCTGGCTGTTGTTGTTGGAATCTGTCTGCTGGTTCTAGACAGGATAATCATGCCGCTCTATGTGGGGCATCAGCACGCCCGTTTCCTGCCGGATTTAAATGGTCTTCCGTTTGAAGAGGCGAGGCACCGGCTCGAACTTGAAGGTTTTTCCGCCCAAAAGGGAGATGTGAAATATACTGATCGTTTTGCCCCCGGAACGGTTATCGACCAGTATCCCCGTGCTATGAGGCGCGTGAAGCCGGGGCGCACAATACGTCTCACGGTAGCAGAGCAGGCAAGAATGGTGGTGGTACCAGATGTAGTGGGGATGTCTATCAGGAGTGCAAAGCTCGAGATTACCGAAGCTGGACTGTCTATCGATTCCCTTATCGCGGAGTATGACCAGGAAGTACCAAAGGATGTTATCAGGTGGCAATACCCCAGGCCGGCCGACCACCTGAGAAAAGGGAGCGGATTGACGCTTATCGTAAGTAAGGGGAAACCGCCGGACTTCTATCAGGTCCCTCAACTCTTCGGTCTCAGCCTTGCCAAAGCAGAACAACTCTTGCAGGAAGCCAATCTGGAAGTGGGTCGTGTCACCTATCGGCAGAATGAGGATCTGGTGCCTTACACGGTTCTGGATCAGTCGGTGGAGGTGGGTACTATTCTGCCCCGTTCCATGCCTATCGATCTGACGGTGAGCATTCTCGATCTTAACGATGTCTACAATAAGCTGACGTCTCCGGAGAGAAAGTGATGGAATTCCGGAACGAGATCTACCGTAAACTTATTCATATTGCTTCCTCCGCTTTCCCTTTAGCATATCTATTTCTATTGGACAGGATCACCATTCTGTGGATCGTCGGCATCTGTGCTGCACTTCTTGTTGCTGGCGAGTTGCTGCGCTTGAGATTTTCTCTCTTTGCCCGCTTGTTCAAACAACTGTTTTCTGCTGTTGTGCGACAAAAGGAGGATCACAGTTTTACGGGTGCCACGTTTGTCTTCAGCGCTGCATTTCTGACTATCCTTCTGTTCGAAAAACATGTCGCTGTCTTTGCCCTTCTCGTGCTATCCCTTGCTGACTCCATGGCTGCTCTTGTAGGGAAGCGATGGGGCAGAAGACCGTTGCTGGATAAAACCGTTGAAGGTACTGTTACCTTCCTGATTGTGGCCGTATTACTATCCTTTGTCATGCCTGGGATACCCAGACAAGCCGCATTTATTGCTGCGCTGGTGGCTACCCTTGTAGAACTGTTACCATCTCCCGTAAATGACAATCTCCTCGTACCTCTCTCCGCTGCCATCTCTATCTCGATGGTGAATCTTATCGCGTGAGTTTTCTGGCTCCATCGCTGCTATGGGGACTTCTTGCCGCGTCTGTCCCCTTCATCATCCATCTTGTCAGCAATCGTCGTGTGCAAAAGGTTGAGTTCAGCACCGTCCGTTTTATCAAAGAGTTGGAACACGAAACGATACGGCAGCTGAAGCTTCGCCAGTGGATACTGCTCATCCTGAGAACCATAGCCATTGTATTGCTTGTGATGGTCTTTGCCCGCCCTGTGAAGGTGGGCTATTTCCCGGTCTGGGCGGCGGGCGATCAAAGCGCCAGACTGACGTTCCTGCTGGATAATTCAGCTTCTATATCCGCAACCGTGAATGGTGAATCGCTTCTGCAGCGATCCAAGGTGACGGTTCTCAAACTCCTTGGCGGTATGCAAGATTCCCCCTTTATCGAGATCTATCAGTCATCGCCCCTGAAGAGGGTACTTTCCGAGAAACTGGTTTCCATCGAAACGGTTGAACAGGTAATCAGTACTATCGATGAGACCACACTGGAAGATGATCTATGGCACGGTGTCAACACTGTTCTGAATCAGTCAGATTTGAACGTGGGTCAATCGGGGAAGGTGGCGACGCGTGAGTTCTACATTTTCAGTGATTTTCCTGCCACTGTGCCGGAAGCGTGGCAACTCTATTCGCAAAACATCTCCGACTCGCCCGCCGCTTGGCGTTTCTATCTTTTTCCGCAACCGGTTCTGAAAGATAATATGACAATTCTGTCCGCTACCGTTGCGTCCAGTCTGCTGATGCCAAATCAACTGATGACTGTCACCACCGATATCAGCAACCAGGCAGACGTACTTAAGAACAACACCCCGGTTCAACTCTATTTTGAAAATAACAGGGTCGGTCAGGTCGTTTCAGATTTCGCTCCCCTGGAAATGAAGAACTTTGCCTTTCAAGCCTTTCCTGGTAAGACGGGTACCGTCCATGCTGTTCTGGAGATACCCGAAGATGATTACGGTCACGACAATCAACGGTTTTTCCAGTTTTACGTTCCTGACAGGATTCGCTGCAAGATTGTCGCTTCCTCGGCGGAAGAAATGTCACCTCTGAAGTTCGCTCTTGATTCCATCAATCGTCAGTCACAGTTTGTTGAAACTGAAGAACAGATATCTTCGGATCTGGCACAATTGTCACTGGATGAGGTGGATGTACTGATTCTTCTGAATCCGTCGGTTTTAAGTAATAGCGCGTATCGTGAGGTAGAGCGGTTTACGAGCGACGGCGGAGGTGTCATCATCTTCCTCGGTGACAGAATTGTGACCTCCGGCGGAGAGTTGCTCAGGAGTGCTTTCGCAATTCCCCGGGCCACCGATCTCATCGTTCTCGGAAGTGACGCATTTCACTCGGTGGATCACATTGCAGAAGAGCATCCGCTACTGCATAACTTTCCGGTAAAGGAGCTGACCAGTGAAATGCCGCAACTGTTTTCTCATGTCCGCATGGCATCGTCCACCGGCGGGGACGTTTTACTATCGCTGTCAGACAGCGATCCGCTACTGATGGAATTCCGTCGACATCTCGCTTCTGTTCTCGTCTTCACCACTCTGCCGGATCTTCGCTGGACAGACTTTCCCGTGAGAGGAATTTTTGTACCGCTCCTTCATCGCATGCTGGTCTATCTGGCCGGTGAAATATCGGATGGGTTTATGCTGCAAATTGACTCACAATTGACTGTCCCCCTTTCTGGCAGTGTCATCTCCAGGGAACTGACGCTGGTGAAACCGTCAGGGAAAAGGGTGCTGATGGTGCCAGACTATCAGAAAGAACAGCTCAATATAGCTGGAACCGACGAAGTTGGAGTCTATCATCTTTTTGCAGATAAGAATGAGATAGCCTCTTTTGTAGTCAATATTGCTGAATCCGAAGATCCTGGCCGGCGCCTCAGAGGCAAGGAATTAATGCGCCTCTTTCCGGAACAGAGGAGCCGGCTCGTGGATGCTGACGAAGATGCTTTGCTGGCTGTTAGTGAGGCGCGCAGAGGGACAGAGTTGTGGCGTCCGTTCCTTCTGGCAGCCTTGGCGGTGCTGGCTCTGGAAACATGGGTTGGCAGGGTGCGGAAGGAGGAAGAGTCATCGTGATTGATAAGAGGGAGCATCAGCACGAAAGGGCGCTGTTAGTTGGCGCAGTCCACTCGGGCATGATGAAGGAGACGGTGGAAGAGCACCTAGACGAGCTCGCCTTACTGGCGGAAACTGCTGGAGCGGAAGTGGCGGGACGGGTGCTCCAGAAAAGGGAGAAGATTGATCCGCGATATTTCATCGGCAAGGGGAAGGCGGAGGAGATCGTGCAGCAGGCAAAAGCGCTCGATCTACAGCTAATCATTTTCGATGATGAACTTTCACCCTCGCATGTAAGAAATTTCCTGAGACTGACAGAGACTATCAAGGTGATGGACCGGACGGGGTTGATCCTTGACATCTTCAGGCAGCACGCCAAGACGAAGGAAGCCAAGACTCAGGTTGAATTGGCACACCTGCTGTATTTGCTTCCCCGCCTCACCCGCCTCTGGACACATTTGGAGCGGCAGATGGGCGGCATCGGTACTCGGGCCGGCGCCGGTGAGACGCAGATCGAAGTGGACCGGCGTCTGATCCGTGACAGAATTGCGAAGCTGAGGAAAGAACTGGAGAAGATCGACAGGGAGCGCGCCACGCAAGGGAAGCGCAGGAAAGGCCTCTTTCGCGTCGCCCTTGTGGGCTACACCAATGCCGGCAAATCAACGCTCATGAATGCATTCACCGGCTCGGACATCGTGACGCGGGATCAGCTGTTTGCCACTCTCGATACGACGGTACGTACGCTGGAACTGAACTCAAGACACAAGGTGTTGCTGAGCGACTCGGTTGGGTTCATCCGCAAACTACCCCATACACTGGTGGCGTCATTCAAGAGTACACTTATGGAGGTTCTTGAGGCTGATCTGCTTTTGATTGTCCTCGACGCCAACAACTCTGCTGTAGATGACCATCTGAAAACGGTACGCGAAGTTCTTACCGGTATCGGAGCGAACAGAAAACGGCAGATTCTGGTGATGAACAAGGTTGATCTTATTGAAGAGGGGAGGGAGCTTCAGGGGCTGAAATCGAGATTCGAAGAAGCGATCTTTGTCTCAGCCCTGAGCAGGCTCAGATTGGACTCGCTTATGGGTGCTATTTATGATGTGATTGAAGAGTCATTTTGTACGCGAACCGTTGTCTTCGACCATAGTTTGACGAAAGAGATTGCGTTTGTTTATAACGAGGTCGAAGTACTGGATACGAGCTACGAGGAGGACGGTGTGTACCTAAAAATCAGGGGAGACAATGCTGTTGTGAACCGAGTTGAAAAGCTTGCACGGAGAAAGCGGACGGTGGCGAGGTAAGTTTTAACTATTATTTGTCTTAAATGGACAAGTTAACGGCATAGCTTGAATTACCGCTTTTAAACATAAAAAATCCCCCGACTGGTGACGATATTTGGAACGCCGTTTATTCACGGTGGGCACCTCCCGGATAGGGCAAACTTCCTTTACCCCGACACTTGTGTCGGGGAAGGCCTGTTTTTCCCACCCGGAGTACAGTTCCCTATTGTTATTAATTGAAGGTTCCAATATTGCCGAAACCAAGCGGGGGAATCTTTCAAAGATCGCACTTATAGTTTAGGTGAAATCTGGGACGAATGAAAGAGAAAGCGTCAGGCGGCTCGGATATTTCGTGGGGGTTCTGCCTTCGGTTCGGAATGACAAAACGAGTAGAGTACACGGAATTCCTGCCGTCGAAAGTTTGTCGTAAGGCTCATTTCAGCGCCGCCGTCATCTTTGCCACATCGCTTGTGGGGGCGTTGCACACATAATTCTGGCAGATATAAGCGGTGGCCTTGCCATCGATGGCGTACTGGGTTTCCGTAAATGGCGCAATTTCCGTTAGCAAGGATGGGGAAGAGGTTGTCGATTTGAACAGGATAACCTTGTTGGGTAGAAACATCTGCTGCACTTTCCTGAGCATCTGTCCGGTCTGCCGGCTTTCCGGATCTCCTACGATGACGATTTCGTGAGCGGGACCGAGACCAAAATCGATGGCCGAAAGGAGTTGAGAATAGCCCGAAGGCGACCGCTCCACCTGCGGCGAGAATACGCTCCCAATCATCGCCGCCTTCTCTTCATACACCGTGTTCCCGGTTATGCGGCCAGTACGAAGCAAAACCGAAGCCGCCACTGAATTCCCCGACGGGATCGCACCATCGTAGATCTCTTTTGTTCGCACGATCAGCGCCTCGCCGTCGTCCGCAGTGAAGAAGAATCCTCCATTCTCATCATCCCAGAAGAGGTCGATCATGGTATCTGTCAGTTTCGTGGCGTGTGACAGATACGTCAATTCAAAGGTCGCCTCATACAGTTCAAGCAGTCCCCAGAGGGTGAACGCGTAATCTTCTAGATGGGCGGGAAAGGAGGCGACGCCTTGCCGGTACCTCTTGATCAGACGGCCGTCTTCCGTCATCAGTCTGTCAAGAACAAAATCAGCAGCTTTCGTGGCCGCGGCTGCGTACGTTTCGTCACCAAGCACTTGAGCCCCTTTCGCTAGCGCCGCTATCATCAGTCCATTCCAATCGGTGAGGATCTTGTCATCTTTCAGAGGATGAACACGCTTTTCACGGACTTCAAAGAGGCGGCTCCGCATCTCTTCCATCTTGCGCAACATCTCGGACTCGGCAATGTCTTCTTTGTCAGCTAGTGTTGGCACGTCAAACTTCAGATGAGGAATGTTCCGGCCGTTGCTCTCTCCTGTTCCCTCCTCTCGGAAGTTGCCGCTCTTTCTGATGTTGAACATTCTGTTGAAAAGTCTTCCGTCATTCTCTCCAAGGATATCCGTTATCTCTTGCGCCGTCCACAGATAGAACTTGCCTTCCTCGCCCTCACTGTCGGCGTCTTCGGCCGAGTAGAACCCCCCCTCGGGTGAGACCATATCCCTCAGCACGTAAGCGAAGATTTCCCTGGCGGTGCGGGCGTATTCTTCCTTGTCCGTCGCCTGATATGCCTCCAGATAGGCGATGCTGCTGACGGCCTGATCGTACAGCATCTTCTCGAAATGGGGAACAAGCCAGTCGGGATCGGTAGAATAGCGGTGGTAGCCCAGTCCTACATGATCCCAGATTCCCCCTTTTCTCATCTCCTGAAGTGTCTTCTCAACGATCTGCAGGGCGTTGCCTTCGCCCGTCCGCTTCCAGTAGCGCAGTAGAAAGGAGAGGTTGTGTGCCGTTGGGAATTTCATTCTGCCCTCGAGTCCGCCCCTTTCATTGTCAAATCGGTCAACGTATTCCTGGTAGGCCTTCTTGAGTGTCTGTTCGTTCAGTGCTTCTGTCCCGACGGGAGACGAGGCGGACTGAAGATGATTGACGATCTTATCGGCGGAGGTGAGGAGTTTTCCGCGATCGTTGCGCCACATGTTTCCGATGCGCGGCACAAGGTCTAACATTCCCATTCTGTCGAAGCGACCCTCCTTGGGAAAGTAGGTGCCGGCAAAAAACGGCTTCTTGTCCGGCGTCATGACGATGGTGAGAGGCCACCCGCCACCGCCCGTCAACATTTGACATACCGTCATGTAGATGTTATCTATGTCGGGACGTTCTTCCCTGTCCACTTTGACACTGATGAAATACTCATTCATGAGATCCGCCACCGACGTATCCTCGAACGATTCGTGCTCCATGACGTGGCACCAGTGGCAGGTGGAGTAACCGATGGAGAGGAAAATGGGCTTGTCCTGTTCTGCCGCCGCTGCAAAAGCGTCCTCGCCCCACGGATACCAATCCACGGGATTGTCCGCGTGCTGAAGGAGGTAGGGACTCTTTTCGTCGGCCAACCGGTTCAATGCCTTTTTCCCTTCGATGGATTGACAGCCCGTTGAAAGCAGCGCCAGGACGATCACGCCCCGAGCTATGGTTTTGTCCAGCATGCCTGATAAAAGTTTAGCGCGAGTCTATTGTGAAAACAAGGAGAGACATTGAAAAACCATAGAGTCTGCTGTAACTTCCGTCTTTTCTAATCGTCCAGGAATCTTCAATGAACATTTCAACTACTCCATCAACTTCTCCGTGGAATCCGCGACTCCTGAGCGACAGATGATCTACCTGAACGTTATACTCGTCTATCTATTCATCCTGATGGGTGTCGGCATCTACAAATCGCGCAAGATTCACACTCAGACCGACTTCGCCGTGGCGGGGAGGAAGCTGACACCTTGGATTCTCGTGGGGACGATGCTGGCTACCTGGATCGGTACAGGATCGATCCTGGGGAACGCCGGCAAGACCTACGAAACTGGGATGGCGGCCCTGATCCTGCCCATCGGTGGGACGCTCGGCATCCTCATTCTGACTCGCATCGCTGGGAAAGTGAGGGCCTTTGAGAAGTTCACTGTGCCGGAGATCATAGGTGAGCGGTATGGTCCGGGCGCCCGGATGCTGAGCGTTATTGCTCTAGTTCTGGCGTACATGGTCATTGTCAGCTATCAGTACAATGCCGGCGGTGCGGTGCTGACCATCATCCTGACCGATGCGAATGGTAATGCTCTCATCTCGTCCGAGATGGCCACGATTCTTGCAGCTGCCTTTATCATAATCTACACATTGCTGGCTGGACTGGTGAGCGTCGCCTACACCGATGTGGGCAACGGCATTATCATGACTGTTTCTCTCGTAATCGCATTCCCCATTCTCTGGATTAAGGCGGGGGGCTTCGGCGGCATGGAGGCAGCCTTTACTGGAATGGGAAAGGGCGACCACATGCAGTTCTGGGGTGTCTACTCCGGAATGGATATTATCAACTTCTGCTTGCCCCCGTTTCTCCTCGTACTTGGCGACGCCAATATGTATCAGCGCTTTTCGGCCAGTAAGAGTGCGAGGGGAGCCACTTCGGCGACCATCGTGTTGGTACTGGCAGTGCTGATCATCGAGCTTCTTATCATTGCTTCGGCCTGGGTAAGTTCCAGTATGATTACTGATGCGGCCAATGGACGTCACGTCTTGATTTACGCCTCGCGGCAGTTCCTGCCAACTTTCCTTGGCGCCATCATGATGACGACTATCGTAGGAATCATCATTTCCACGGCGGACTCTTATCTGCTCGTA
The DNA here is from genome assembly GCA_030743815.1 of Candidatus Neomarinimicrobiota bacterium. Taxonomy (NCBI): domain Bacteria; kingdom Pseudomonadati; phylum Fidelibacterota; species Fidelibacterota bacterium. Next base: position 16,141 of record JASLRT010000035.1, read on the forward strand.
CCAGCCACAACGCTGATCCGCGACGTCTATCTGAACTACATCAATCCCAGTGCGAGTGAAAAGAAGATCGTGTTCCTCAGCCGGCTTGTTGTGCTGATTCTCGGTCTAGTTGCCTACGCCGTTTCGAAAGGATTTGCCGAATCGACAGGCTTCTTTGAAAAGGCGCTTTATGCCTATACCATCTACGGCGCCGCCATCACGCCGGCTCTCGTCGCTGCCTTCTTCTGGAAGGGTGCCACCAAGGAAGGTGCCGTCGCTTCGATCCTCTCCGGAACGATTGTCACTCTCTTGTGGAAGGAAGCGCCGTTCGTTCACACGCTCATCCCTGCATCTCTCTACGGAAATTTGGACGAAGTACTGCCCGCCATTTCCGTCTCCGTCTTCGCTCTCATCGTTGTTAGTCTGCTTACCGGCCGTGCGAAGGGTGGACCGGATATTGTCGCGCAGTGAGTGAGCCGTGAAGAATTCTCTGTCGCGAATTATCCAGTTTCAGATTCAGCAGCCGCGCCTCGTGCTGGGTATCCTCATTCTTATCACCATTGGTCTCGCCGCTCTCTCAAGTGGATTAGAGTTTGATTTTACGGTAGAGAATCTGTTTGCTAGAAACGACCCTGAGGTGGACGCCTATTTTGAGTTCCGGGAAGAGTTCGAGCGCGAAGATGATGTCATCTATCTGATCTATGTGGCGGATGATCCGTTCTCCGGGGAAAATCTTCAGAAAGCTCATGAGCTGACCTCCGGATTTGAGAATATTGCAGGCGTGGAAGAGGTGACTTCTCTGGCGAATGTGGAACTGTTTGAACAATCTGAAGACTTGGTCTTGGCGCCGCTCTACGGCACTATTCCGCAAGATGCTGACAGTCTGGCTGAGCTGAAACAGCGTGTATTGTCTACGCCGCTTCTAGTTGAAAATCTTGTTTCACCCGGTGGGAAACTGGCCGCGTTTCTGATCTCAGTCAGTGATGACTACAACAATCACGAGGATCGCGAACGAATTCTTGACAGGATTAGTAAAATTCAGGCGCATACCGGGTGGGAGTGGCACGAAGCCGGAATCCCTGTCTTGCGGACGCGCTACGTTCAGTATATGCTGGATGACTTCGTTAATTTCCTTCTGCCCGTGACGGTTGTGCTGGTGGTCGTTCTGTTCTTGCTTTTCAGGACGTTGAGAGGAGTGTTTCTTCCCATGGTCACGGTGCTGATGGCTGACATCTGGATCATGGGTGTCATGGCTCTGCTGGGGATCACCATAAACATCGTTACATACATCGTTCCCACGCTCGTCCTCATTATCGGCGTGGCAGATTCTATCCATATCCTTGTGAAATATCACGAAGAGTTAACGCACAACAGTGATAAGCTGACAGCCGTTGCGGAAACTGTGAAGAAGATCGGCACAGCTATTCTTCTTACGAGTCTTACAACCGCTGTCGGCTTCTTTTCTCTCATGAGTACAAATATCGTCATCGTGCGGCAGTTCGGTCTCATGGTGGGGATTGCCGTCATCTTTGCCTTCATCAGCTCGATCACCTTCATCCCCTCCATGCTTGTCTTACTTAAAAGACCGTCTCAGAAGAGACTGTATGGCGCCAGCCGCAGCGTGCGCCACGGAGTTATAACGAGAATCATAGCTGTCGTCAATCTTCATCAGCGGCGGATAGTATACATCGCGGCGATCATCGTCATTGCCTTCTGTTTTCTGGCGCTGCGTGTCGATCCCCATTCATCACTCTTAGAGGATCTCAGCCGCGGCAACGAGTTGTACGATGATATTCACTTTATGGAAGATGAGATGGGAAGTGCATTGCCACTTGAAGTAGTGGTGACCGTGACGGAGAATGGAAAGGAAGTGGAGGACGGCATCAAGGATCCTCATGTTGTGCGACAGGTGATGCGGCTTCAGGCGATGCTATCCTCCATCCCGGAGATCGGCAAGACGCTTTCCATCGGTGACTATCTTAAGGAGATGAACGGGGCATTCCACGCCGGCGAAGCAGAATTCTTCACGATCCCTGAATCGCGTGGGCTGATTGCGCAATACCTCATGCTGCATGAGGAAGAATTCGAGTTTCTCATCAACTACGACTATTCAAGTACTCGCATCGCCGGCAGAATCAGGGATGTTACATCAAGGCGGGCTCAGGAGATTTCCGCAGAGATCATGGCGTGGTGTGACAGTCACCTTACGAATGATCTCCACGTTCAGTTGACAGGCACGACTCTGATGGCACTGAAAACGAATCAGTATCTTGTGCGCAATCTTGTACTCAGCTTCACCATTGCTTTCGGCGTCATTTTTGTCTCCATGCTGATTCTCTTCCGTTCGTTCAAACTTGCCTCACTTTCGATGATACCGAATATCATTCCACTGTTGATGATTGCCGCGGTGATGGGACTGTTTCATATCAAACTAAGGCCGACGACAGCCATGACCTTCGCCATCGCGTTCGGAATCGCGGTGGATGACACCATTCACTTTCTGGCGCGGTTCCGGCAGGAGCTTTTCGCCAGTCACGGGAAGTACAAGCTCGCCAACGAACAGACTTTGTTGACCACCGGCAAGGCGATCATTTCAACAAGTGTAATTCTGGTGGCTGGTTTCATCGTGATGGTGACTTCGAATTTCAGTCCCAGCAGGGATTTCGGTTTCTTGTCAGCCATGACTATGGTGGGTGCGCTCCTGGGTGACCTCTTTTTCCTGCCGGCGGTGTTGACCCTGGCGAGGCCGAAGATTCCGGGGCTGCGACATACGTATGACAATGAGGCACAAGGAAGTGATGCTTGAAAGAAACAACAGTAATGACGTCAGTTGCCGAGAAAATGTTTGGATCAGGCCCTCCCTCCGTTTAAATTCGCAGCCGGTTATGAGAATGAATCTTGAGATGCGCGCGACTGCCATCCCCTTCACCGGCATGACAATGACTATGGGCGGCACCATGACGACTGGTGCGGGGGAGAGTATGTAGCGGCGTAGCTCATACCGTTTCTTAGAACCCCCCACTGGAAAGGACAACAGTGGGGGGTTTTTATTTCAGGCAACTCAGCGAGATGAAAGGAGAAAGACGAGAGATGAAGGTTCTGAAATTCGGCGGTTCATCCATCAGCACACCGGACCGGATTGAGGCGGTCCTTAATGTCATACAGTCAGTTGCTCAGTACGGAGAGGCGAGAGCTGTGGTGGTTTCCGCTTTCGGCGGCGTTACCGATCAGTTAATCGAGATGAGTTCATCCGCCGAGATGGACCAGGGCGGATATAAAGTCTCCTTCAACGATTTGAAGGAAAGGCACTTCACCGTCGTAAGAGAACTAATCGCCGAGGAACATCGTTCCCGGACAGAATCAATTTTGAACGACCTCTTCACCGAATTGGAGGAGTTACTCCGAGGGATCTCCATGGTGAAGGAAGTTTCGCTCCGGACGAAGGACACAGTTCTGAGCTTCGGGGAGAGACTGTCAGCAACCATTATCACCGCTTGTCTGCGATGTCGAGGTACGGATGCTGATTTCCTCGATGTTCGCGAAGTGATCAAGACTGACAGGACCTTCGGCTCGGCCCAAGTCAACATGCCGCTGACTCTGGAGAAGATCAGAGAGTACTTTGAGGGGCGGGGGACGCTTCAGGTCGTCACGGGCTTTATCGGTTCCAGTGAGGCTGGCGAGACCACGACGCTGGGGCGGAGCGGATCCGACTACACTGCTTCCATCGTGGGTACCGCTCTCGGGGCGGATGAAATCGAGATCTGGACAGACGTGGACGGCGTCATGACGGCCGATCCGAGAGAGGTTCCCGATGCTGTGTCCATCGAGTCGCTGACCTATGAAGAGGCGATGGAACTATCCCATTTCGGGGCGAAGGTGATCTTCCCACCTACCATGCAGCCGGCCATGTCCCAGCAGATTCCTATCCGCATCCGCAACACGTTCAACCTCAAGTCTCCCGGAACGGTCATAAGGGAAAAGGTGGAGAAGAAGGAGAATCTAATCACGGGGATATCGTCCATTTCCGGCGTTGCTCTGCTGAGGCTGCAAGGGAGCGGCATGATCGGGGTGACGGGTACATCAGGAAGACTTTTCCGGGCCCTCTCCCGGCAGGACGTCAACGTCATCCTCATCTCACAGGCTTCGTCTGAACACTCTATCTGCTTTGCGGCGAGCGTGGAAGCGGCAAAGCTGGCAAAAGAAGCCATTGAGGAAGAATTCGCACTCGAGATGCAGGCAGGGTTAATTGATGAGGTCAGGATTGAGTCCGATCTTTCCATTGTGGCGGTGGTGGGAGAAAATATGCGGCACACACCGGGTATCTCCGGCAAAGTGTTCAGCGCTTTAGGCAATCTCGGTATCAATGTTGTCGCTATCGCTCAAGGTTCCTCCGAGCAAAACATCTCTATTGTCATAGATCACCGGGATGAACCTAGGGCTCTGCGGGCGCTCCACCGGGCGTTTTTCGGCATTGCGCAAAAGACGATTAATCTCTTCATTGCGGGAACTGGGCTTATCGGAGCAGAACTGTTGAGACTCATCGGTCAGGCCCGGAATGGTCATCTTTCTGTCACGGTTGCGGGACTGGTGAACAGCCGCAAGATGCTCATGGATCCTGAGGGAATCCCGACCGATTCATGGAAATACAGGCTCAGCGAGTCCGGGGCCGCGGCCGATATAGAAGCGTTCATTCAGGCCATGTCACTGAACAAGTCAGATCAGACGATCTTCGTGGACTGTACCGCAAGCGAAGAAGTGTCCGACCGTTACCGCGAAGTTCTTTCGCTGAAGGTCTCCATCGTGACTCCCAATAAGATCGCCAATACGCGCGGGTGGGAGGAGTTCTGGCAGTTGCGGGCCGGCGCCCGGCAGAACGGTGTGAAGTTTCTCTATGAGACGAACGTGGGCGGAGGCCTCCCGGTCATTGGCACACTCAGGAGTCTTGTGGAGAGCGGCGACAGGGTATTGAAGATAGAGGGCGTCCTTTCCGGCACGCTGAGCTATCTGTTCAACTCCTTTAGCGGAGACGCGAGATTCAGTGAGGTGGTTCGTCAGGCGCGCGATCTCGGCTACACAGAGCCTGATCCGAGAGACGACCTGAGCGGGCTCGACGTGGCCCGCAAACTGCTGATCCTCGCCAGAGAGATGGGGCACGGGCTGGAATTAGCGGACATCCCCATCGAGAACCTCTTGCCGCAAGGGAGCGACGGCGCGGAAAGCGTGGAAGAATTTCTGGATTATCTCGCTGACTTCGACGATGATTTCGAGAAGAAGCGCGTTTATGCGGAAGAGAGCAAAAAGGTGCTGCGCTACATGGCCTCTTTTGAGGACGGACGGGCAGACGTCGGTCTCCGGGAGGTGGAGAACGATCACCCCTTTGCTTCGCTCATGGGGAGTGAGAATATGATCGTCTTCACGACGGAGCACTACCGGAAGCATCCGCTCATCGTCAGGGGACCGGGGGCCGGGGCGTCGGTGACCGCCGCCGGTGTACTGTCAGACATCCTGCGGGCGGCGGAGTAGGGGACGTGATGATGGCGAAACAGAAAGGTGAGCGGAGGATTTCGGTGGGAATCCTGGGAGCCACGGGCAGTGTGGGGCAGAAATTCGTGGAACTGTTAGCTGACCATCCGTGGTTCGAGATCACCGCTCTAGCGGCATCGGAGCGCTCCGCCGGAAAGGAGTACCGGGAAGCGGTCAACTGGTTCCAGACAGCGCTCCTTCCGCCCGCATCCGCGAAGATGAATGTCCAGAGGTGCGTGCCTGAGTTCCCATGCAAGATCGTCTTCTCCGGTCTCGATTCAGCAGTGGCGGGAAAGGTGGAGGCTGAGTTCGCGCGGGCCGGGTATGTCGTCGTCTCCAATTCAAGAAATCACCGGATGGACCCCCAAGTTCCCCTACTCGTGCCGGAGATCAATGCTGACCATCTCAGTCTGGTCAAATCTCAATCAAACGGCGGAGGGATGATCGTTACAAACCCTAACTGTTCCACCATCGGCATGGTGATGGCACTGAAGCCTCTCTTAGATGAATTCGGGCTGGAGGCGGTGAGTGTGGTCACCATGCAAGCCCTCTCCGGAGCGGGCTATGCTGGCGTCTCGAGCCTTGCCATCATGGACAACGTGATTCCGTTCATTCCCGGCGAAGAAGAAAAGATGGAGACCGAACCGCTGAAGATCTTTGGTCAGCTTAGTGACGGAGCGATTGAGCCGACGAAGCTGGCCATCAGCGCCCAATGTAACCGGGTTCCGGTGAGTGATGGGCATCTGGAATCTGTCTCCGTGAGGCTCAGAAGAGAAGTTACCCGGGAGGAGATCACGGAAGCGTGGAGGCAATTCCGGGGTGAGCCTCAGCAGCTGAATCTGCCTTCAGCGCCGGAGCGGCCAATTCACTATTTCGACGAAGATTCTTCTCCCCAGCCCAGACTCCACAGGAACTTAGAAGGGGGGATGGCGGTGAGCATCGGAAGACTTAGGCCGTGCCCTGTTCTCGACTACAAGTTTTCCGTTTTGTCGCACAACACGGTTCGCGGCGCGGCGGGTGGAGCAATTCTGAATGCGGAATTAATGGTGGAGAAGGGGATCATTGCGTGAAGGCAGAGGATAATTGCCCTTCTTTCCTCTTTTGTGATGAGGCGACAAATCAAGCGATCACACCGGCCGTTCCTGAACCAGCTTCCTCAACCCTTCAAGATAGCTCTCCTTGCCCAGATCTGAGATCTGTCCCGTGCACACTGGAGCGATCACCGAGACTGTCAATCTCTTTTCGAATTTTAGTGATTCTGCTGTCCATTACGCGTGGTGGGCCGCATCAACGGCGAGTTTTTCTGTATGGTTGGGACTTAAAAAGCTTATAATTGAGACTGTCACTGAGTGCCTGCCAGCTCGCCTCAATGATATTGTCTGAAACGCCAACGGTAGACCACGATGAGTGTTCATCACTGGATTCAATCAACACGCGTACTTTCGATTGGGTTCCGTGCTTTTCATTCAGCACCCGTACC
>JASLRT010000036.1 GCA_030743815.1 Candidatus Neomarinimicrobiota bacterium
TGAGACCGCCCTCGGGCGGTTTTTTCGTTTCTACCCTCCTCCTGGTGCCCCTTAACAAAACAAAAGGAGGCACCCAAAATGGTGAATTATCTAGGATGGGTGGGGCCCCAAGACCCCGAGCATAACGGCATAAGGTGGAGCAATATTGCTCCAAAACTCAAACCCGACAATTTGGATTTTCGCGAGGAAGACACCGAAGGGCCGGAAAAATACCAGGATATCAACGGGACGGAAGGGAACGGCACCGCTGACCGGCCCATGGAAGGGGCCCGTTATCCCGATACGGAAGATATAAACCGGGACGGAAACTTCGACGCCAATATCCTTGAATATCCTCTAAGTCCCATCTAAATTTCGCCGCCTTTATTAAATGAATTTTGAATAATCTTCGGGGTTTGATAAACCAGGAAGGTTAACCGTCAAAAATTGTAATACTTGGGGTGATCATGGATTTTCTGAATGAGTTAGGAATCAAAGATATCAATTTTGGCGCTTGCAGCGGCCCGGACGGATGGTCCACAACTACCGATGCTGGCGTCAATCAGTCAATCAATCCCACCACAGGTGAAATCATCGCCTCTGTCAATCAGTGCTCCGAAGAAGATTATGCGAGGGTTGTCCTTCAATCTCAGCACGCTTTCGAGGAGTGGCGCATGGTGCCGGCGCCCAAACGCGGTGAACTGGTCCGTCTCATGGCTAATGAGCTTCGTGAAAAGAAAGACGCTCTCGGAAGTCTTGTGGCGCTCGAGATGGGCAAGATCAAGCAGGAGGGCGATGGCGAGGTACAGGAAATGATCGATATAGCCGATTTTGCTGTCGGTCTGTCGCGTCAACTTTACGGTCTATCTATGCATTCGGAACGACCGCTCCACAGGATGTATGAACAGTGGCATCCGCTGGGGCCCATCGGCGTCATCAGCGCGTTCAATTTTCCCGTAGCCGTCTGGTCGTGGAACGCCTTTATCGCTGCCGTCTGCGGCGATACTGTCATATGGAAGCCATCCTCAGATGTCCCGCTGTGTGGCGTGGCTGTTCAAAATATCTGTAATCAAGTCATTGAGCGGGAGGGGTATCCACCCATCTTTTCACTCATTATCGGCAGCGGCAGAACCATTGGTGATACAATGGTAAAGGACAGTCGTGTACCTCTAATTTCTTTCACAGGCTCAACTCCCATGGGCAAACAGATCGGCGGCATTGTAGGAGAGCGCCTCGGCAAGACTATCCTAGAGCTGGGCGGCAATAACGCCATTATCGTTGATGAGACAGCCGATCTGAAGCTGGCAATCCCGGCGATCCTTTTCGGAGCGGTCGGCACAACCGGCCAGCGATGCACTTCCACCCGCCGCGTCATCATTCAGAAAAACATCTTCAATGAGGTTAAAAACCGTCTGGTGGCGGCTTATGAACAGGTTATTATAGGCGATCCCCTGTCTGATGAAACACTCATGGGTCCCATGGTGTCGGCCAGCGCCGTGGAAGAATTCCGGGAAGCTGTAGAGGAAATTCAGAAACAGGGGGGTGAACTTGTCTGCGGCGGCAATGTTCTTGACGGGCCGGGATTTTTTGTGGAGCCGACCATCGTAAAGGTGAAGAACGACTATCCGCTTGTCCAGGAAGAGACATTTGCTCCCATACTTTATCTCATGGAGTATGATGATATTCCCGACGCCATCGCCAAACACAACGATGTACCGCAGGGACTTTCCAGCTCCATGTTTACCACCAATCTTAAGAGTGCGGAGAGATTTCTCTCTCATGCCGGTAGTGACTGTGGAATCGCTTGCATCAATATCGGCACATCAGGGGCAGAGATTGGCGGTGCATTCGGTGGTGAAAAAGAGACAGGCGGCGGACGGGAGTCGGGATCTGACGCCTGGAAAGTCTATATGCGCCGTCAGACCAATACCATCAACTGGGGCGATGAACTTCCTTTAGCCCAGGGGATTAAGTTCGGCGACTTTAGCGAATAAACTTGAAACGGGCGGCTAAAATTGCAAACGAGGTAAATAAATGAGTACGGTATCGGCAAATGATGTTCGCCAGACTCTGGCACAATATATTCTGACAGACGGCTTCGATCCGGTAGTCGATCTTGAAAAAAGTCACGGATCATGGGTTGTAGACGGCCGCGACGGGAGAGAGTATCTCGATCTCTTCTCCATGTTCGCTTCTATGCCGGTGGGATACAATCATCCGAAGGTTATTGAAGCCAAGGAGCGGCTGGCATCTTCAGCGTTCAATAAGCCGACAAATTCAGACATCTACTGCTCGCAGATGGCCGAATGTATCGACACATTCTTCAATATTGCTGTTCCCGATGTTTTCAAACATAGCTTCTTTATCGAAGGTGGTGCCCTAGGCATCGAAAACGCCCTCAAGGCTTCGTTCGACTGGAAAGTGAAGAAAAACTTCCTCAAGAACGGCAAAGCGGCAGAAGTCGGCTCACAGGTGATTCACTTCGAGCAGTGCTTTCACGGGCGGACAGGATACACTCTGTCGCTCACAAATACCGCTGATCCACGCAAGACTGCCTATTTCCCCATCTTTGACTGGCCGCGGATCGTCAATCCACGGGTCACCTTTCCGCTGAACGATGAAAACCTTGAGAGAGTAGCGACTCTCGAGAAACAGGCCGTGCAGCAGATAAAGAACTCTATTCATGAACGCGGTGATGATATCGCTGCTATGATCATTGAACCGATCCAGGGCGAGGGGGGAGATAACCATTTCCGCGCTGAATTCCTGGCACAGCTTCGCACCATCTGTGATGAGAACGAAATCATGCTCATCTTTGACGAAGTGCAGTCCGGCATGGGTCTTACAGGAAAAATGTGGGCATGGCAGAATTCAGGCGTTGCCCCTGATATGATGTGCTTCGGCAAGAAGACGCAAGTGTGCGGCTTTGTCAGCAGTGACAGGATTGACGAGATACCCGATAACGTATTCAACGAGTCCAGCAGGATAAACTCGACGTGGGGCGGTAATCTTACCGACATGGTGCGGCTTACTATCTATCTCGAGATTATGCGTGAGGAAAATCTTGTTGAGCAAGCCGCTAACAACGGTATATATCTACTTAACGCTATCGAAGCTTTGCAAGCCGACTATGCCGATATTGTATCAAACGCCAGAGGAGTGGGACTCATGTGTGCTTTTGATCTTCCCGATGGGGATACAAGAGATAAAGTTGTAAATCTCATTCTCCAGAACGGGGCGATCATACTGGGAAGTGGGACACATACCGTCCGCTTTCGTCCGCCGCTTAACATATCACAGGAAGAAATCGATACCGGCATTTCAATTATCAGGAAGTCCCTCGACGCCCTGCGCAACTGAGGTCCGATCTCCATCGCTACACTCTACATCGTCGCTACTCCCATCGGTAATCTTGGCGATATCACTCTGAGGGCAATTGACACTCTAAAAAGTGTCGATCTCATTCTCGCTGAAGATACGCGCCACAGTCGAAAGCTGTTGACCCACTATGATATAAAGAAGCCGCTGCTAAGCTACCATGAACATAATGAGGAGCAGCGTACGCCCAAAATAATCGAGAAGCTACAAAGTGGGTTGAATATTGCGCTGATCAGCGATGCAGGGACTCCGGGTATCAGCGATCCCGCTTACCGGCTCGTCCGTGCCTGTGCTCAGGCGGGACTGGACGTGACATCCATCCCGGGACCATCATCTGTCGTTGCCGCTGTTGTTCAGTCTGGACTTCCCACAGATAGATTTGTCTTTGAGGGATTCTTACCGAGAAAGAAGGGGCGCAAATCACGTCTCAAGATGTTATCGCAAGAGGAGAGAACCATCGTTATATTTGAATCACCTGAACGGACGTTGAAGACGTTAAAGGACTGTTTCCAGTTAATGGGGAACCGGCCTCTGTCCGTCTGCCGTGAATTGACGAAATTGCACGAAGAAGTATACCGGGGCGATACGCATGGAGCGGTTGACTATTTTAGCAGGAGGAAGCCCAAAGGAGAGATTGTGATCGTTATCGGCAAAGATGATCCGAATGTCTATTTCGATTGACTGTGTCAGCGATGAGCGGAATTTTTATCACATTTGAAGGAATTGACGGCTGTGGCAAGTCGACCCAGGCCGATCTGCTTGAGAATCATCTTAAGAGTATCAGACAAGATGTGATCTCTGTGAGGGAACCCGGTGGAACTGATATATCCGAAAGGATAAGGGAGGTACTGTTAAGTACAGACAACCGTATGATGAGTAAACGTACTGAAGCGCTTCTTCTGGCAGCCAGCAGGGCACAGCTGACGCTGGAGACCATTGTCCCCGCTCTTGAATCAGGAAAGGTAGTCCTATGTGATCGCTATCTCGATTCTACGCTTGCCTATCAGGGTTACGGTCGTCAGCTTCCCGTCGAATGGCTACAACAGATCAACAGCACGGCAATCACACCGGACATTACCTTTTATGTCGATATCCCGGTTGACGAGGCTATGGCACGCATGAAAGGCAAAACACTCGACAGAATGGAGGAGGAAGGAACTACGTTTCTCAAACGTGTAAAAGACGGTTATCTGACCCTTGCGCAAAAGTATTCGGCAAGATATATTGTTCTTGATGGCACAGCTGATGTCAATTCACTTCACAACACTATCAGAAAGGAAATAGAAAAAAAGGATGACAAAGATTAGACAACACGTAAGGCTGAGATCAGTCCTGATTATCACAATTATGATAGTGGGGGTATCTTCGTTACTTATCGGCAGGAGTGATCTTTACCGTGACATCTCGGATAACTGGAAGTTCGTCTTTGAGGTTTACAAGCGTATCATGACCCATTACGCCGAACAGATTGATCCCAAAAAGTTGGCGGAGGCAGGCGTGAAGGGGATGATGGCAGAATTGGATCCCTACACGGTTTATCTTGAAGAGACCGATAATCACAATCTTGACCTTCTGACCAAAGGTAATTACGGCGGTGTCGGAATTCAATTGGGTGAACGGGATGATTCTCTGACGGTCATTTCTCCCATGGACGATTCGCCAGCAAAACGAAGTGGGATTTTGCCGGGTGACAAGATAATTGCCGTTGACGGTGAGTCAACATACGATATGAATCTGGATGACGCCGCCAGCCGGATTCGCGGCAAACGAGGCACGAAAGTTATTTTGACGATACTGCGCTATGGCGAGAGCGAGAATCTCGACTTTGAACTGACCAGAGCTGTCATCACCGTTGAAGATGTATCATTTGCCGGCATCGTGCAGGATGACGTGGGCTATATTCGTCTTTCCCGCTTTTCCAAGAACTCCCCCCAAGAAGTAAGGAAAGCACTGAAGAATCTCAAAGAGCAAGACGCAAACAAGATCGTTCTCGATTTGAGGGGGAATTCAGGTGGTCTTCTGGACGCAGCCATTCGAATCCTGGAGATGGTGACCGACAAAGGAGATCCTCTTCTTTCTACCAGCGGGCGTAATCAGGAGGCTGAAAGGGAATTTGTCTCTCAGATTGATCCTGTTATCGACTCTTCCATCGCTTTGGCTATTCTCATCGACGGTGGCAGCGCCTCAGCAAGTGAAATTATTGCCGGCACCGTTCAGGACCTCGACCGGGGTATAATTATTGGAACCCAATCGTTTGGCAAAGGACTGGTTCAATCTATTTACTCCATCGATGATGACCGGTCGCTGAAGCTGACAACGGCAAAATATTACATCCCGTCTGGCAGACTGATCCAGAAGCCGGGTTATGTAGATAAAGAGATAGTAATCGGCTGGACGGAGGAGGATTCCGTTTTTTCCACCATGAACGGCAGGAGAGTGACGGCCAAAGGGGGAATAACACCCGATATCTCGGTAGAACAGATGAAGATTCCGCCACTGACGCGCGAATGCTGGCGACGAGGTTTCTTCTTTCAGTTCAGTACAGTCTATCTTGCAGATCACGATCCGGTCATGCCTGTTTCTGTGGATGATGCCATGCTGGAAGAATTCAGACAATTCGTTGATACCAAAAAGGTGAAACTCAGTTTGAAGGGGGAAAAACAATTCACCACCTTGGAAGAGGAGTTGGACAGTATTGCAGTTGAAGACCTCCGCATTAAACAATCACTCACTGTGCTGCACAACTATTTTGATAGATCAAAAGACAATCTTTTTGAGAATGAGAAAGAATATCTAGCACTCGGACTTGAAAGAGAAATGTCGTCTATCATTGGTGGCATATCGGCAAGGATTGAATCATCATTTGATGATGATCCGGTTATTCTGAAGACAATTGAAGTTCTGAGCGACAAGATTGCGTACGATAACACATTGAACATTGCTGAATTCTAGTACTACCAGAAGCTACCATTGTATTGATTTTCCCACGATCACAGTCTAAATTCGCCACGCTTTCGGGGCGATTAGCTCAGTTGGTTAGAGTGCTTGCTTGACATGCAAGAGGTCACTGGTTCAAGTCCAGTATCGCCCACAATAAGTTTGATGTTGACAGATGAAAGACATTTATGAAAGAGATTACGGTTACCGTACCTGGATACGATCCGAACACTTATCCTGCCAATACCCCTGCATCTGAAATCCTCCAAGATATAGCTCCAAAATCAACCGGCAACGCCGTCGCTGCCAGGATGAACGGTCAGTTGTGGGATTGGCATCGAGGGGTAAGTGAAGATGGGGAGTTGGAGGCTGTCGCAGCCGATTCGGATGAAGGTCATTCAATCCTCCTGCACAGCACGGCGCACCTGATGGCACAGGCTGTCAAGCAACTCTATCCAGAAGCCAAGGTAACCATTGGTCCTACTATAGAAAATCGATTCTACTACGATTTCGACATGGAAATACCATTCACTGATGAAGATCTCTCCAAGATTGAGGAGCGGATGAGAGAACTCGCCGCTGAAGGTTTGGCTATAGACCGTCAGGAGCTTCCGAGGAAAGAGGCACTATCACTTTTTAAGAAAATGGGCGAGAGCTACAAAGTAGAGATTGTAGATGGAATTGCTGACGACGAATCCTTATCTGCCTATACCCAGGGAGACTTTACGGATTTGTGCCGAGGACCACACGTTCCGTCAACTGACTTCATCAAGCACTTTAAACTCCTTAATACGGCAGGAGCCTATTGGCGCGGTGATGAAAGTAACAAAATGCTGCAGAGAATTTATGGGACCGCTTTCGCTACAAAAAAACGGCTGAAGCAGTACCTTCACTTTCTCGAGGAAGCCAAGAAACGTGATCACCGCAAACTTGGCAAAGAACTTGAATTATTTTCCTTCGATGATGAAGTAGGGCCCGGTCTTCCCTTATGGCTTCCTAACGGAGCTATCATTATCGATGAACTGGAAAATCTGGCCAGGGAGACCGAAAAAAAGGCGGGTTACCAGCGCGTACGGACACCACATATAACTAAGGGAACATTATATGAAAAATCCGGGCATCTGAAACATTACAGAGACAGTATGTATCCCGCCATGGATGTGGACGGGGTTAACTATTATATCAAACCGATGAATTGTCCTCATCACCACAAAATCTATGCTTCTTCGCCCAGAAGTTATCGCGATTTACCCGTTCGGTTAGCCGAATATGGTACCTGTTACCGGTACGAAAAATCCGGTCAGCTCTTTGGACTGATGCGAGTACGAAGTATGCAGATGAATGATGCACACATCTACTGTACAGAAGATCAGTTAAAGGAAGAATTTCTGGCCGTTAGTAATATCTACATGGAATATTTCTCTATCTTTGGAATTGAAAAATACGAGATGGATTTATGCGTTCATTCAGCTGATGGATTAGGAAATAAATATGTCAATGAACCGGAACTTTGGATTAAGACTGAACAGGCTGTACGTGAAGCATTGGATGAAGGGAATATCAATTATGTTGAAATTCCCGGTGAAGCAGCTTTCTACGGACCCAAAATTGATGTCCAGGTTTGGAGCGCTATCGGGAAAAAATTTACCCTTGCAACCAATCAGGTTGATTTCGCTATTCCCTCAAGATTTGATTTAACCTATACAAACGAGAAAAACGAAGAAGAAACGCCACTGTGTATCCACAGGGCCCCGCTCGGTACTCATGAACGTTTTATTGGATTTTTAATCGAACATTTCGGCGGTGATTTTCCTCTATGGCTGGCACCGACACAGATCATCATTCTACCTGTATCTGATAAATTTATCGATTATGCGGAGCAGTTAAGTAAGCAGCTGACTGCTGAAGGTTTTCGAGTTGAGGTTGACAGTCGCTCTGACAAGATCGGTGCCAAAATCCGGAATGCCGAAATGAGAAAGATTAGCGTTATGTTTATTGTTGGAGGAAGGGAGTCTGAGAAAGGCACCGTTTCTGTCCGGAGAAGGTTTACAGGTGATCTGGGCGAAAAGTCGGTGGACGAAATAGTGGACGACCTGAAACGTGAAATCAAAAACAAAAGGAGGCAAGAGATATCGCAAAAGTAGAAAAAATCAGAGTAAATGGACGTATCCGTGCAAAAGAGCTTCTCCTTATCGCTGAAGACGGGGAGCAGTTGGGCGTTGTCGATCTTGACTCGGCGCTCGATCGGGCACAACAATCTGGTCTCGATCTGGTTGAAGTTGCACCTAAAGCTGATCCGCCTGTCTGCCGTATCATGGACTATGGCAAACTGAAATATGATACCAAGAAAAAACAGCATGAAGGCAAGAAAAAACAGCATGTAATTAAAATAAAAGAGGTTAGATTTCGCCCCCAAATAAGCGATCATGATTTCGAAACTAAGGTTAGACATGCAAGAAAGTTCATTAGCGACGGGAACAAAGTAAAAGTAACCATCATGTTCCGAGGCAGGGAAATGTCAAGACAGGATTTAGGCGAGAATGTTGTATCGCGCGTCATTGAAACGCTTGCGGACTGTGCTGAAGTGGAAAAGAGGGGAGCTTTGGAAGGTCGTCGTTTTTCGGTGATGCTGACGCCAAAATAGAGGAGTTTAAATATGCCAAAGATGAAGACACGGCGTGGTGCAGCGAAACGGTTCTCTGTGACGGCAAGCGGTAAAGTACGCAAGAATAAAGCTAATAAAGCTCATCTTCTCACGAGAAAGAGCCAGGATCGCAAACGCAATCTGCGACACGGCGACAATGTTAGTAGTGCCGATAAAAAACGCGTCAAAAAGATGCTTGGAATTTAGGAGTCAGAAATGGCAAGAGTCACTAGTTCAGTTGCACGACGCAAGAGGCATAAGAAGGTACTCAAACAGGCCAAAGGTTACTACGGGGCCCGCAGCCGCCTCTTCCGAACAGCTAAAGAAGCTGTTGACCGGGCGATGCTCTACAGTTACAGGGACCGCCGACAGAGAAAACGGATGATGAGAAGATTATGGATTACCAGGATCAATGCCGCGGCCCGTCTCAACGGTACCACATATTCTGCCCTGATAGCTGCTTGCAAAGCTAAAGATGTCATGATCAACCGGAAGATGCTTTCGGATATTGCTGTCAGTGAGCCCGCTGCATTTTCGCAAATCGTCACTACGGTAATGGGGAAAGCTTGAGGTAAAAAGACTTTTATCCCACGGTTATAATTCGTACTCTATCCCGCACTTTTGTAGCACATGAAATCCGCTGTATTATCCGGCGGATTCTCTTTTACGATTAGAGGAATAAAGCTAATTTCTATTTCACCCTAAACCCTTATTAAATGTTCTTGTCTGATGAAATAGCCGCACTTCGAGCCGAATTCCAGCAGGCCATCGACTCTGCCGATACGAACAGGCCTGAGACGATAGAGAATCTGCGTATAAAATATCTGGGTCGAAAGGGAGCGGTGGCAGCACTGTTTGCACAACTCGGCCAGGCTGATGCCAAAGACAGACCCAAGCTGGGGCAGCTTCTCAACCAGTTGAAGCAAGACCTCATCGAATCGCTGGAATCGTTACAAAGTGGGGTGCAGACAGGTATCGGGGTGGAGACTGGCGTGGGAGATCAGTCTCTGCCGGGAGACTATTTTCCCCTCGGTTCACTTCATCCCATTGAGCAGACTCTCCATGAAGTGAAAAGAATCTTCGCCTCCATCGGTTTTGCCGTGGCATACGGTCCTGAAGTAGATGACGACTACCACAACTTCGAAGCATTGAATATTCCCAAGCACCACCCCGCCCGCGATATGCAGGACACCTTCTATGTGTCCCCTGATGTAGTTCTCAGAACTCATACATCTAATACTCAGATTCATGTGATGGAGAATCAGGATCCGCCTGTGCGGGTTATCTGTCCTGGGCGCGTTTACCGCCATGAAGCCATTAGCGTTCGTAGCTACTGCATGTTTCACCAGGTGGAAGGATTATATGTCAACCGGAACGTCTCTTTCGCCGAGATGAAGGGTACACTGGAATACTTTAACCACCAGTTTTTCGGCT
Organism: Candidatus Neomarinimicrobiota bacterium; assembly: GCA_030743815.1. Classification (NCBI taxonomy): domain Bacteria; kingdom Pseudomonadati; phylum Fidelibacterota; species Fidelibacterota bacterium. Next base: position 10,373 of record JASLRT010000036.1, read on the forward strand.
CTGATGTAAAATCAAGATTTCGCCCAAGTTTCTTTCCCTTTACAGAGCCGAGTGCAGAAGTGGATATCTCATGTATAGTCTGCGGCGGAAAAGGGTGTTCTCTATGTAAAAAGACGGGATGGCTGGAGATACTGGGCTGCGGCATGGTAGATCCTAAAGTGTATGAATTCGTAGGATACGATACTGAAGAGTGTCGCGGTTATGCATTCGGTATGGGCATTGAACGACTGGCCATGTTAAAGTACCAGATTGATGATATCAGGCTTTTCTTCAACGGCGACGTCCGTTTCCTGAGGCAGTTCGTATGATTATCGTTATTGACTGGCTGAAAGACTACGTCGACATCGACCTCTCTCCTGAAGAACTGGCTGATCTGCTGACCAATTCAGGTCTTGAATCAGACGTTATTTTGGATGGAAGAGCTCTCGATATTGAATTGACACCAAACAGACCCGACTGTATGTCTCATCTCGGGGTTGCAAGGGATATTGCCGTCCTTACGGGAAGAACGTTGAGCCCGCCGCAGTTCACGCTGAAAGAGAATGATCAGAAGGCCCATGATGATGTTGCTATCGAAATCATCGACAAGAAAGAATGTCCCCGCTATGCCTGCCGCGTGGTGAAGAACGTCAAGGTCAGCACTTCGCCCCAGTGGATTGTGGAGAGGCTTGAAATGGGAGGAATTAGAAGTATCAATAATATTGTTGATGTTTCTAACTATGTCCTTCTTGAACTTGGACACCCCCTGCACACATTCGACCTGCTGCAGATCGCTGGAGCAAAGATAATCGTCAGGCTTGCCAAAAAAGGGGAAACAATTACTACCCTTGACGGTGAGGAGCAGAAACTTACAGCGGACCATCTTCTGATTTGTGATGGGGAAAAACCTGTTGCACTGGCCGGAGTGATGGGAGGGGAGAATTCCGAAGTGTCAGATGCGACAACGGATGTTCTCATCGAAAGCGCCTTTTTTGATCCTGTGACGGTGCGCAAAGGTTCGAAAGCGCTCGGTTTGAGTACTGAGGCATCCAAACGATTTGAGCGCGGTACAGATTACGAAGGACTCATCACAGCTCTGAACAGGACGGCCTCCATGCTGGCAGAGATTGCGGGTGGTGAAATCAGTAGCGGAATTGTGGATGCTTATCCCGAACAGATTGAAATTTCTCCAATTCGCTTCCGCACAAACGTCGCCTCGGCAACAGCCGGCATCAATTTTGAAACTTTATTTATTGAACAAACATTTGAAGGGTTAGGTATATCGTACACCCCAACAGATGACGGTTACAACTGTACCCCACCCACATTTCGCCCTGATCTTGAAAGAGAAATCGATCTAACAGAAGAGCTTGTCCGGGTTTACGGCTTCAGCCGTATTGATTCAGATTTATCGTACGCGGGATATCTGTCTGATGTAACGTGGGATCCCGGAGATTATCTGGATGAATTGAGGCAATTCTTCGTCGGATTGGGATTCAATGAAGTTTCTACCAACAGTCTCATTCACAAGCGTGAGGCCGGACATTTTACAGCAAGTGGTGCAGTGGAACTCCAGAATCCTATCAGCCGTGATATGGCGGTCCTCAGGACATCACTTTTTCCCGGACTGCTGAAAGCTGTTAGCCACAATCTGAAACGCGGAGAAAATGATCTTTCTCTCTTTGAGCATGGAATGATATTCGCGGCAAGTTCAGAATCCAAGACAGGATGTGAAGAGACTGAACAGTTAGCCGGAATTATTTGTGGCAATCAAATCCCCCGACAGTGGAAAAGGGGGGAGGAGTCTGCCGATTTTTACACTGTAAAGGGAATTGCAGATGCGGTGGCGAGATTCCTCAGTATTAAGGACTATAGTGTAAGCGCTAGCAACAGCCGTCAATTATTTAACCCCGGTCAAGTTCTCATCAATGGAGCAGGTGAGTATCTAGTGGAGTTTGGCCTTTTTTCAGCAGATGCTTTGGCCTATTACGACATCGAGGTGCCACTGTTCGGTTTTCGCCTTTCACTCGAAAGGATAAGAGAGAAGATGTCAAAGAATATTATACATCAGCCTCCTCCAAAACACCCTGGGATCTTGCGAGATCTTTCATTCCTCCTGCAGCACAAACATCCTGTAGGAGAGATAGAAAAGGTGATCAGAGAAAACGGCACTGACCTCCTGACGCGGCTGTCTCTTTATGATCTCTATGAAGGTGACCAGATCGAAAAAGATCAGAAGAGTGTCACTTTCAGCCTGTTCTTCAGGGATGATAAAAGAACATTAAAAGACGAGGAAGTTGACGATATTGTCGCTGGAATAATTTCCGAGACTTCAAAACGATTCAGTGCTAAATTACGTTAAGTTATGGAACTGTCTCTCCCAAATTTCCAATCATTAGAAAAACGGATAAAGCAGCTCTCCGAAGAGTTGAGTATCATCCGTTCAAGAACCCCGTCCGGCGGTGAAAGTGTGGTGATCCCCGATGAAACTAGGGAAAAGATCATCAGCAAAATTGAGAATCTGCTTGAAATTCTTGATGAGTTTTAACTTGCCATCCGTTTTGAAATAGTGAGGTTGCTATGAGTGATCCCCAGGAAAATCTGGTCCGAGTTTCCATCTTCGGTCAGGAATACACGGTAAAAGCACATGCCGATTCAAATTATATTGCAGATGTCGCCCAATACGTCGATAAGAAAATGCGGGAAGTGGAGGATACCCTTCCTTCAGCTCAGTCCAGTACTAGAATTGCCATCCTCGCTGCCATGAGCATTACAGACGACCTCTTCTCTTCAAAGCGGGAGAAAAAGAATGTGATCGATCAGGTTGAAGATAAGGCGGCGGCCCTCGTTGAAATCCTGGATGAATCTCTAGTATCAGGTTGATAGCACTCTAGCGTGCTATAGTAATTGCCTGATTGAATTTACTAAAATCGCCTCCGTTTTAACATTTAAGGAGAAATATTATGTTAGATCGAATAGAAACCCAGGTTCTCTCCGGCAAGGAGGTGGCAAAAGATGTCTATGCTAATCTGCAGACTAAAGTAGAAGAGGTAAAATCTAACGGCACGGTTCCGGGTCTGGCGGCGATTCTCGTGGGAGAGGATCCTGCTTCTCAAGTTTATGTGAGGAGTAAGACGAGAAGATTCAATAAACTGGGACTGCACTCCGAGACCATCCGTTTCCCTGCTGATATAGAGGAGGCTGATTTGCTGGCTGAAATCAGACGGTTGAACAGTGATCCACTATTTCATGGCATTCTCGTTCAGTTGCCGTTGCCCAGAGAGCTCGATTCAGATAAAATCCTGTACGAAGTTTCACCCGAAAAGGATGTGGACGGTTTCCATCCGGTCAATCTTGGACGACTTGCTGCAGGATCACCGCGATTCATTCCTTGCACGCCAAAGGGTATTCTGAGGATACTCCAGTATAACGAAGTAGCCACTGAAGGAAGACACGTTGTAGTAGTAGGGAGGAGCACCATCGTCGGAAGACCCATGTCTCTCTTGCTCAGTCTCAAGACTCCCACAGGAAATGCGACAACGACCATTTGCCATTCAAGGACTCCGGACATTGGATCGTTCACACGGCAGGCTGATATCGTAATCGCCGCCGTCGGCGTTGCACAAATGATCACCGGTGACATGATCCAGCCTGGTGCTGCAATCATTGATGTGGGAATCAACAGGGTGGCAGATGATTCTGAGAAGGGTTACCGACTGGTGGGAGACGTTGATTTTGACTCCGTTCAGGGAATCGCCGGTGCGGTGACGCCTGTTCCTGGAGGTGTAGGACCTATGACAATCGCTATGCTGGTCGAGAATACAGTGGAAGCAGCACTGGGATTTTCGATTGATGATTGAAGAATGATGATTTAGTTAGTCAGATTCTCATCATTCACTCCGTAAATTAACATAGGCGCCCGTAGCTCAGCTGGATAGAGCGTCGGCCTCCGGAGCCGAAGGCCACAGGTTCGAATCCTGTCGGGCGTACCAGTCTATGCCTCGCTACGTCTGGCAAGCCAAACCGCAGTGAATCCTCAGACTAAGCTTCAATTGGCGCGATTACTCAATGATAGTTAAACTATAAAGTCACACAATGTGTTTTCTTGAAGCATAAATGAGTACTGAGCGGATGACTCAGAAGTATCAAACTGTCCTTGCCTGCCTTTTAGGCTTATGTGTTTTTCTAGCTGCTAATGGCAGATCAGGGCGAGATTTCTCATCCACCCTGCCAATTGTTGTCATCGATACGGATGGCAAAGAGATCATCGATGAGGATAAAATTACCGGACATATGGGGGTGATCTACAAAGGCAGAGGCAAGAGGAACCTTATCACGGACAATTTCAATGAATACGACGGGTATATCGGAATTGAGATCAGGGGTTCCAGTTCACAGATGTTCCCTAAGAAGCAGTATGCTGTTGAGACCAGGGATGAGGACGGTGACAACTTGAATGTTCCGCTTCTCGGTTTTCTGGAGGAAAATGACTGGATTCTGTATGCACCTTACTCTGACAAGTCTCTCATAAGGAATTGTCTCGCTTATAAACTATACAGAGAGACAGGTCGGTATACAAGTAGGACACGATTCTGCGAACTGTTTCTCAACGGTGACTATAAAGGTCTTTATGTCTTCATGGAGAAAATAAAACGGGACAAGAATAGGATCGATATCTCAAAATTGAATGCGAACGAGACCGCGGGTGATGATTTAACTGGAGGATACATCATCAAGATTGACAAGTGGGATGGAGAGAATAATGATGGCTGGGAATCTCTTTTCTCACCTTATGCGGAAGCATGGCAATCTGTTTTTTATCAGTATCACTACCCGAAAGCGAACAAGATCACTGTTGCACAGAAGGATTATATCGAACGCTTAATCCACGATTTTGAATCTGTTATGAACGAGGATAACTATAATGATCCAGAGCAAGGGTATCAAAGTCGTATTAACATGGGGTCATTCGTTGACCATATACTCATCAGTGAAGTCGCCAGAAATGTTGACGCCTACAGATTGAGCACTTTCCTCTACAAAGATAAGGATTCGAACGATCCCAAAGTATATGCGGGACCTATTTGGGACTATAATCTCGCTTTCGGCAATGCCAACTATTACAAAGGTGCCTATGATGACGGCTGGCACATCGAATATGAAATCAATGAGGATGACTTCTGGCAACCTCCATTCTGGTGGCAACAAATCTGGGCAGATACTTCTTTTCAGATCAGCTTTACTCAGAGATGGCGTGAACTGAGAGAGAATAGCCTGTCC
>JASLRT010000037.1 GCA_030743815.1 Candidatus Neomarinimicrobiota bacterium
GAGCGTTATCTCATCCTTGGCTGTGTAGAAAACGGTTTTGTTGTCGTTGGCCCATGCCGCGGATCCCGTAGTATTGGGAATCGTCTCTTCAAGAATTTCTCCCGTCTCGAGATTTTTGAAATGGATGGCATACAACCTGCGACTCACTGTGTCCACACCGAATGACAGCCAGCGGTTGTCCTGACTCACTCTCAGACCTGCCACCTGATAGTAATCGTGCCTTTCGGCCATCTCATTCACATCCAGCAGGATCTCTTCGTCTGCTTCCAAGGAATCCTTCTTTCGCGCGTGGATAGGATACTCCTGGCCTTCTTCATAGCGCCGATAGTACCAATAGCCGTTCTTAAAGTAAGGTACTGTGGAGTCATCTTTCTTGATACGTCCAACGATTTCATCAAACAGCTTCTCCTGAAACTGTTTTATATGCTTCAGCCCCACCTCAGTATAGGCATTTTCCTTTCCAATATAGTCGACGACTTTTTGTGTCTGCTCGTCCGGTTCCTTGGCATTCTTCTGATCATCAGTGAGACGCATCCAGTAGTAATCATCTATGCGCGTATGATCGTGAGTCGTCAGTTCTCTGGGGATCTTTTCAGCGATGGGCGGTATCATTAAACTCTCCTTCAGAATGTTTTGTGTACAAGAAACAAAAAGGCAAACAGTCAGCAGTATAGTGATTTTCATTCTTTCCTCCCGGCTGTACCATTTATCATATAATAATGGAGATTTTCCCAAAACTTACTCTCGATTCAATCTATTCAGACATATTAAAAAAATCAATAATCTTGGCTGAGAGACCTCAATAACAAATCTTCCTTGACCTTCAATTTTTATTTAACTAGCTTGTACTAACTTAATTAAGTTTTTGTAGAGCACATCAGATAATCGAATCATAAGGAGATATTTCATGTTAAAACGTACAGCAGCTTTAACTATTGTCATGGTTTGGACAATAGGACTTTATGCTCAATCAGAACCAGAACGTATCTACAGCATTTTCTATATGAAAGCCAAAAACGGAAAGGGAGATCAGCTGGAAAAAGGGATGGCCAATCATATCCAGAAATTTCACAACGATGGGAAATGGCCTGAGTATGTGCATGAAATAATTGCGGGGGAGAGGACAGGTCAGTACTTTCATTTCACTGCTCCTCACCGCTGGGTCGATTTTGACAATCGGTTGAGATCTGAAAAAGATATTAAGGACTGGCAGATGAATCTGTTACCTTACGTTGATGAGAACTCCTCTTCCTTTCAGACAAGTTATGTAGCTTATATGCCTGAGTTGAGCCTTCCTTATGAAGCAAACTTCAATATGTACAGGGTCACCTACTTTTACGTCAGGCCAGGCAAGGACGCTGACTTTATTTATTTCATAGAGAAAGCGAATGAATCACATAAAAAGTTGAAAGATGGCCATAAGCATCACTTCTACAAAACAGTAATGGGCGGTGACGGGGGTGTTTACGCATCAGTTCACCCTTTGGATAAATTTGAAGGAATGTATGAGATGGGTTCATCCATGAGAAAGGCGTTTGATGAAAAAGAGGTAAAAAGGCTGCAAAACATTTTTAGCGGTGCAGTTAAAAAAACGACCAGTGAATTGAGGAAAGTCCGACCTGATCTGAGTTCCAAGAATTAATTGCCGGAACCCATAATGATATAACATATCCAGGCGACCTCTTTTATAAACAAAAAAGCCCCCGCAAGGGGGTTTTTTGCATAGGTCCGGTACATTCAGCTGCTATATAAAAGCGTAGAAAACTACCAAAGGCATCAGAATGGGAATATTTTCCTCGGTCAATTAGAGTGCCTCTCAGATTTGACATTTTGGACAATAATGGGTACTTCTTTGACTTAATACTATTCTCTTAATTTCACTATCAGCACACCGTGCACACGGCATTCCTGTCCTGCGAAAAACATTCAGGTGCGCCTCATTTTTTCCCCTTCTTCCGGCAATACTGTAGAAGTTTGTTTGCCCTGTTCCCAGGGTTGTGCCCAGATTCTGGAGTCCTTCTCTCAGTACGCGTTGGATGGCGCGATGAAGCGCCTCTACCTCACTATTACTCAAGCTTGAAGCTGAACGGGATGGATGGATAGACGCATGCCAAAGCGCCTCATCGATGTAGATATTGCCGAGACCAACAACAAAACTCTGATCCAGCAATAGTGGCTTTACCGCTCGCCGTCTTTTTGCCAGCATATCTACGAACCGAGTCTTCGTGAACGACGCATCCAGCGGTTCCGGACCGAGCTTTCCCAATACGTCCTCAGGATTGCGTACCAGATACCAGCGTCCGAATTTCCGCGTATCGTGAAAACGCAACTGCCTGTCATCATCCAAATCCAGTACAACATGCTCATGAGGTAACCGCTCTTCGTCAGCGGTCTTTATATGCAATCGGCCTGTCATTCGTAGGTGGATCAACAGAAAATCTTCGCTTAATTGCAGAATGATATACTTGCCCCGCCGGGAGATCGCTGTGATCCTCTGACGTTCAATTCTCTTTCTAAATTCTTTGCATCCGGGTGTTGCGATGGTACGTTCCCAGTAAACATGTGCCCTTTTGATCGCTGTACTGATCAGGCCAATCTCATTTAGATCGTTAATGACAGTCTGTACTTCCGGTAATTCAGGCATGATTATTACTTTATTGATGCGGTGGTGCCACACACAGGACCTGAACATCATCAGCTTGCCGAACGCGGTTAGAAAGCCGGAAGAACTTGTGAGACGGGTTCGTCGGGTCTGAGGACATAGAGAGTACCGGAGCCCGGACTTGAACCGGGACGGCCCGAAAGCCAACGGATTTTAAGTCCGTTGCGTCTACCTATTCCGCCACTCCGGCTGAGATGAGAAAGAGGCGTCGATCGGATTCGAACCGATGAATCGCGGTTTTGCAGACCGCTCCCTTAGACCGCTTGGGTACGACGCCATCAGCATGAAAATTTAACCGGAAAGCAATGCCAATTCAAAGATGTTCAGCATCAGTGATGGCGGGTTGATTCAATAACTTTCGCTATGTACTTTCCATCCTATAAGGAGACATTATGGAACGGATATACCTTAGAATCCTGGCACTGGATAAGTTTGATACCGCAGAAATTACGAACGATTCAGATGCAACCCACTCCGTGATGGTGGCTGAAGAAGATTTCACGCTGGCTGTAGACTTTCTGAACAAGTATCTGAATCAGATCAAACCGTACTTGCCGTTTGACCCAGAAATGACAAGCGGCTCCGAAGCCTGGAGCTGATCGGATTAAGAGATATACGTTAATAACACCCTTCGAGCGAGAGACGGGACTTCCCGATTCCATCGGGACGACAACCACGTTCAGAATCATTCGCACGCACTTCTGATCAGATCCTCAATCATCCTTCGACTTTTCCAACGCTTGATCTCTCTTTCTCTCCTGATGGCTTCAACACGAGTCTCGAATGTCTCGTAATACATCATATTCCACGGTACACCGGACTTCGTGGATCTCGTGAAACCCAGATTGTGTCTTTCTAATCGCAGATTAATGTCTTCGCAGTGACCAACATAATATCGGTCGCGTGCGGTAGAATAGATGATGTACGTGAAGAACACCTTAAAAGAGCGAGAGACGGGACTCGAACCCGCGACAACCACGTTGGCAACGTGGAGCTCTACCAGCTGAGCTACTCTCGCAAATAGCTTTTTCTTTGACCGAGAAAAGCTTCAATACCGACCTTATGTAAGAAATCCGCGATCCCGATACATCGGGAGCAACGTGGAAATCTACTCCCGACCTATCTGTTGGGAAGCTATTCTCGCAAAGAATTCTGTTCTCAAAAAGCGCGGGCGAATTTAAGGCAAGCGCCGGCGTGATTCAAACGGATTTGGGGTAGATTTCAAACGAGTTTTCTCTGCGGCGCCACACTACGAATGTCATCGCCAGCCAGAGGATATCTTCCAGAATTCTACTGACACCTACCTTCGAAGCTCCTGTGAAACAACCACATTCAATATCAAGCCCCCTTATGGTAGCTTGAGAGAGGGCAATAATAAACATCAGCATCATTCCCATGGTTAGGAGCGCTGCACCATCCACAAAGATTCCGAGAATCAGACATGCGCCTACATAAAGTTCAACCCACGGCAGGAATATCGCCATGAGATTAGTGAGCGAATACGGTAGGAATTGATAGTTGTCTATCAGGCTGGCAAATTCTTTAGGATCGGCGATTTTGGAGAAACTGGCGTACATCATCATGATACCGAGGATAAAACGGAATCCAAGAATAAGCCACTTGTTTTGCAGGAGAGTCACTCACCACCCTCGACAGGATGTCCACCCGCTTTCCATTCGGGCCAGCCGCCGTCAAAGATAAATACCTTCGTGAATTGCCAGTCTAACATCAGTGTTTCTGATAGCTCCATACTGAGATCACACCCTTCACCACTGCAGTAGGTAACAAGAGGATCATCGGGAGATAGCTGGGAGACCAGCTGTATGATGGGAGCATTGAGGGAACCGGCGATATGTCCTTGATTGAACTCATCCTCGTCACGGGCATCAATGAACGTAACACCTCTCTCGTAGAGTTGAACTGCCAAAGTCAGATCGATCATCATTGGCTCTACGATGAGGGTCGATTTCGCTAGCAACGAATCAACGACTGATGTCCCCTCGCCTCCCTCCACGATCGTTTTTGCAGCGATTAACGGCAACCCGTTAATTCGGACAGCATTATAGCTGAAAGCGAAAACAGCAGAAACAGCGACGATGATGAAGGCTTGCTTCAGCGGCGGAGTTTTCACTATCCCGACTTCTTTGCCCGGTATTTGGATTCGATTTGCCGCTTGATAGCTGGGTCTATTTCGGTATTCTTTAACAGTTCGCGGTGATCATCGTTGGACACAGCCAGTCGATCGCAAGCGGATAGTGTCTCGGTAACCATATTCAGCAACAAAGGTTCGTCAGGTAGGATACGACTCATGGGGACGAAATCAAACTGAGCGCTATTGCCTACCTGCGCCAGCTCATCGCTGACGGATTCAAGTTCGGTCTGAATCTGATGCAGTCGGTCCAGAATTTTTGGATTATCAGCATAAATCTGCTCAAGTGTCTTGGAAGGATCTTTCTGCTGCATGCGATCGATCTGTTGCAGAATAAAGGATTCCTTCGCCTTTAACGTGGTGATATCGTTAACACTTTCCTGGCTGTTCCGTATGTCGAGCCTGAGTATGGCCAGATATTTACTTTGCTTGCCGAGTGAGTAGAGCCATGGACCACTCTCGGGATTCTTCGCACGGTGCTTCGGATTACGAGTGTCTCCGCTGAGAAACATGAAATCAGCCGAGATCAACTGTTGCCTGACCGTCTTCGCCTCATCCTGATACCCGTTAAAGAGAACAATTTGATAATCACTCTTTTTCTCCAGATAAGCCAACGCTTCATTCGCCGCTTGCACGGGATCCTTCAATGTCAGATTTTCTATGATATCGGGAATCTTGGAGGTGATCCCGGTAATCCCCACGATCAGACCACCCCGTTCCACTACAATGTGCTGTTTGAAAAGCAACTCTCCGCTCTCCTTATCCACGATATTCGCCGAAACGAAAGGAAAATTAGCAGACTGCTCCAGTCCGCGTACAAAATCAACTCCAGCCAGCAAATCCTTTAAACCGATATTCAGAGCATCGCAACCAATTATATTATACCCTTCGACCAGAGTCTCGGCTCTCAGTTTAGACTGCTCAAAGGCGATCTCGGACTGACCTTCGCCTGAGAAGAAAATATCACCCGCATCTAGGATGACGGGGTCGTTGCCGTCCTTTCTTATGGTATTAATGTATGTCGCTTTTCTCGGCAGACCGCCGATAGGATTATTCTTTCACCCGCACGGGTCGAGCTGACTGTGGACGTTTCCAGTCACTACCAGCACGGCCGTACCAGATTTGGCTTGAGACTGACTGCACGAATTGACAGTCAATGCTGCTACAACCAAAAAAAGAATCGACAAATTAGTTTTCACCTGCATAGTATATAATTTAGTCCCCCTCTCAAGACGAAGTCAACTTGCTTTGTACCAAGCCTGTTTATTAACTTTGTTCTTCTATGGCGTACGCTCTTTGAAGTAAAAGCATATGATTCATTTGGGGCTGTAGCTCAGTTGGGAGAGCGCTTCAATGGCATTGAACTGATTGAATACGCCAATCTAAATACGAATAAGATGCATACTGGTCATAGTCTTTAAGTAAAATGTGACAATAAGTGTGACAATTTCACAGCTTGTGAACAGGCACCCCTGGTTGTGGGGTACAGATATAAAGTGACCTTATTAACCCTATCTTCTCAACAGAGTAAATTTTTCAATAATTGGGATTCTGTTTTAGTCCACAATAGAACAGGG